>CAYUZM010000223.1:0-8044 GCA_964449665.1 uncultured Solibacteraceae bacterium | reverse complement strand
GGGGGGCGGGAGAACGGGGGCGGGGGGTGGGGCACGTGCCAGGTGCGCCGGCGCGGGCCGAACACGCGGGGGCCCAGGCGGCGCGAATTGGGCGGGGGGAGCACCGGGCGCCCGCCGGGCCGCAGCAGCGAGGCCGCGCCGCGCAGGAAGGCCGCCGGATCCACGGCATGCTCGATCACCTGGTCGAGCGTCACGTAGTCGAAGCTCGCCGGTTCGAACAGGGCCGGATCGAAGGGGGCGATGCGCACGTTCAGGCGGTGCAGCTCGGCGATCGGCCGGGCATTTTCGTCCGCTTCCACGCCCCAGGCCTCGCAGCCGCGCGCGGCGTGATAGGCGAGCGCGCGTCCGGCGCCCGAGCCGATGTCCAGCACCCTTGCTTTCGGCGGCACCCAGCGGAAGGCGCCGCTGAGATCGCCGTCGAGCCAGGCGGCGCGGCGGATTTCACGCTGGAGCCGGTGCGCGAGGTGGTGGAGTCGATCGACGTGGACGCCACTCCGCTCTCGATCGACATGGACACGTCCACGCCGAAGCAGTCGCTCGACAGCCAGCAGATCCAAAACATTCCCTATCCCAATACGAACGACTTCCGTTCGGCGCTACGCGTCTTGCCGGGCGTGATTCGCGACAACCGGGGCGGCATCCACATTAACGGCGCGACGGAAGAGCAAACGCTTTATACGTTGAACGGCTTCACGCTGAACGATCCGTTGACCGGGAGGTTCGAAACGCGATTGAGCGTGGAGAGCGTGCAATCGGTGGAGATCGCCAACGGCGTGCTGCCGGCCGAGTATGGCAAGGGATCGGCGGGCGCGTTGTCGGTGCAATCCAACACGGGCGCGGACAAGGTGCGCTACTCGGCCACGAATTTCTTCCCTGGTTTTGAAAATCGCAAAGGCTGGACCATTGGCGACTGGACGCCGCGCGTGGCGCTCTCGGGGCCGTTACGTCCGGGGCGCGCGTGGTTCAGTAACAGCCTTGACTTCCAGTACATGAAGACGTTCATTCGCGAGTTGCCCAAGGGCGAGGACCGCAATCCGAGCATCCGCTTCGGCAACCTGATGTCGACGCAGGTGAACATCTCGCCGAGCCACATTTTGCACGCGGGCCTGTTATGGAACCAGTGGGACGCGCCGCGCACGGGGCTGACGTTTCTCGATCCACGCGAGACCACGATCGACCGGCGCTCACGCCAGGCGTTCTTTCACGTGAACGATCAGATCTATCTCGGTGGGCATGGGTTGATCGAGTTCGGTTACGCCGGCAATCGGACTTACGGCCGCGAAATTCCACAAGGCTGGGGTACGCTGCAGTACACGCCTGAAGGGAAGCGCGGCTATCACTTCGTGGATGCGCTGAGGCGTGGTTCGCGCGATCAGGCGATGGTGAACGGCTTCCTGCCCGTGCTGCACGCGGCGGGCACGCACCAGTTGAAGGTGGGATTGGATGTGCATCGCGTCAGCTACTGGCAGGATGTGGAGCGCTCCGCGTATCAAAACTTCAACGAGAAGGGAACGCCGCTGGCGCTGACGCGGTTTGTGGGGAGCGGCAATCTGGCACTCACGAACATCGAGTCGGCGGTTTTTGTGCAGGACAGCTGGCGGGCGAAGCCGAGCGTGCTGGTGGAAGCGGGCATGAGGCTGGATTGGGACCGGCTGGTGCGGCGTTGGAGTCCTTCGCCGAGGCTGGGCGTGGCGTGGTCGCCGCCGTTTGGCGAGCATACGAAGCTATATGCGGGCGTGGCACGCGTGTACGATGCGACGAACCTGCGGCTGTTCTCGCGGCCAGACGATCAATACGCGGTGACGTCGTATTTCTATCCCGACGGCACGGTGGGGCGCGGGCCCGGGTTGACGATGTTTCAGGGTCCGTTGTCGCCGGTGCGGCGTCCGTTTGCGAACACGGTGAACTACGGCGCCGAACATCATATGCGTGGCAGCCTGGCGTTGCGCGCCGATGTGCTGTATCGCCACGGGACGCGCGGGTTCACCTACTTGAATAGCGGGAACCCGTTCGATACTCCGGTTCCGGAGTGGATTGAGCCGCAACAGGCGCAGGCCGTGGATGCGCTGTTCGTGCTGACGAACAATCGCGTGGACAAGTATAAGGCCGTGTCGCTGACGGTGAAGCAGAACTTCGGGAGGCTATATGAGTGGCGCGCCAACTACACGTGGTCGCGTGCGCTTTCGAATGCGGTCGTCGATGTGAATGTCGACGACCCCATCAGCGTCTTAAGCAACGCGGGCCCAATGCCGTGGGACGTGCCGCACCGGTTTGTCGGCTGGGCCTACCTTCCGCTGCCGCTGAAGAACTGGGCGATTGCGACGCTTCTCGATACACGCACGGGTTTTCCGTTCAGCACTCGCACCGAATTGGGCGCGGTGGCGGGCCAGGTGAATGCGTTGCGCTACCCCACGTATTTCGAGTGGAACCTGCATTTCGAAAGGCGATTCATCTTCCGCAAGAATCGTTGGGCGCTCCGCTTTGGCGCGAATAATCTGACCGACCATATCAACCCCGATGCGGTCAACAACAACACGGCGTCGTCGAGGTTCCTGGAATTCTATGGCGGCACGGGACGCAGCGTGAACGTGCGCATTCGCTGGCTGGGGAAGAGCTGAGGGCGCTTGCTAAAATAGTGAGATGCGCCATTTGGCACGATTCTTACCCATATTGGCGGCCCTGAGTTCTGTCGCGTTTGGCCAGGATGCTGAAGGCATTCGCTGGCTGAGCAACTACCAGGACGCGCTGAAGGAAGCCAAGGCCACGGGTAAGCCGATTTTTCTCGAGTACCGCTGCGAGCCTTGAACGGCCGGACGAATATTTGACGCACAGGTTGTGCTGTCACCGGCCGATTCTCCGCGCGGAAAACTCATGACGCAATACGTGTGCGTGCGCATCACGCGCATGGATGATGTGGACATAAACCTGTTTGAGTACGACCGCAATAATCCTCTCTACTTCTTCATGATGAACGCGGAAGAACAGATCTACACGCGCTATGGCGGGCGCGATGCGGCGGCAGTGGACAGCTATCTGAACCTCGATTCCATTACGCTGGCGCTGCAGAAGGGGCTGGAGCTACACGAGCAATGGAAGCAGGGCGCATGGAAGGCCGCGCCGCGTCCGGCGCCGAAGTTTCCGCGCGAATTTCCGTTGCTGGTGGAGCGCACGTTTGCCAAGAACCAGTGCGTGGAGTGCCATCTGATTGGCGACTATCAGAACCTGCACCGGCAACTGGACGGCACCCTCGATAAGAAGAAGCACCTGTGGCGCTCGCCGGACTTCAAGCAGATCGGAATCAATTTTGATGTTCCGAAAGGTCTGGTGGTGAAAGAGGCGACGATGGCCGCCGCGGCGGCGGGCATGCAGGCGGGCGATACCGTGCGCGCCTGGAACGGCACGACTGTGTGGACTTTCGGCGATGTGCAGTACGCCTACGACATGCTGGACCGAGACGCCAAGCAGGTGAAGGCGCAGGTGGAGCGCACGGGCGCGTTGAAGGAAGTGACCATCGAGCTGCCGGTTCGCTGGTGGTTAAACGATGTGCGGTGGCGGCAATCGAGCGTCGATCCGCGCGTGTACTTTGACGATCGTCCGCTGACGCCTGAGGAAAAGCGCGAGCGAGGCCTTCCCGAGGGCGGCTTTGCGAGCATGGTGCGGCGCGTGGCCGATACGGCAAAGCTGATGAAGACGCACGAGCTGCAGGTGGGCGACGTGATCGTGGCCGTCGACGGCGCCGATCGCGACCCGGATGTGAATACCGCCGAGCTCTACATCCGCCTCCGCAAGACCCCGGGCGATACTGTGGAGATGGATGTTCTGCGCGACGGCAAGCGCATCAAGCTGCCACTGCGCACGCTGCAGATGAGTTTTCGAAAGTGAGAGTGACGATGGCGAAGTTGGTGCTTCTGGCGGTGCTTGCGTGTGGCGCGGCAGTGGCGGGCGGCTGGACCGAGCCGGCGGTGGTGACGCATCAGGACGATGTGGTGGTGCAGTACCGCGCGCGGCTGGATGGACCGTATCTTGTCGTCAAGGTCGCGCTCGAACCGGGCTGGCATACCTTCGCGATGGATAACGAGCGGCGCGCCAAGGAACGCCTGGCGGGCAAGATGTCGCTGGGCATCGATCAGCAGACCGAAATCAAGGTGGAAGGCGCGCTCAAGCTGGTGGGGCCGTGGTATCAACCCGCGCCGAAGGATTTCTCCAAACCCGATCTGCGTTGGTTCAGCTACGGGTTTGAGAAAGAAGCGATGTTTGTGGCGAAGGTGGAGGGCGCGGGTCCAGCCACATTGAACATTCGCGGACAGGCGTGTACGGAGACGACGTGCAAGAACATCAATCTCGACCTCGCGCTTCCGGCGCAAACGGCCGCGGGTGCGCCCGAGGTGGACCTCAGCAAACTGGTTCAGGTGAAGTAGCACTGCCTACGGCTTCGTCGCGGGGACCTCACCTTTGCGCCGCAGCGTGGGGGCTTTGCGGGTGGCCTTCTGTTCGGTTTCCGCCTTCTTCTTGGCCGCGGCCTGACGGGCTTCGCGATCCGTGGGCGCCAGCAGTTCTTCGCGGGCCTTGTCCTCTTCGGCGCGGCGCTTGGCGGCGTCGGCCTTGCGTTCGCGAAGGTCTTGCGTGGCGATTTCCACGGAGTCCTCGGTTGCCTCGATGGCGTTGGTGAGCGAGTACTGGTAGCGCGTGAGGTCCTTCGGCTCGGAATCTTCGAGCTTGTGCAAACGCGCGGCGAAGTCCTTCTCCGCTTCGGCAACGGCCATCATGCCTTCAGTGATATCGGCGCCCTTGCGCAGCGCGTCGTCGGCGACGGTGTCGATGGCTTCGATGATCTTGGTGTAGTCGTCCAACGTGTCGTGAATGAAGGCGCTGCGGCCGGGCTTGTCTTTGGCGATGAGTTGTTCGAGCAGCGCGACGCGTTCCTTGGCGAAGCCGGCGTAGAGCTTCAGACGTAGGTTCGGCTCCTGTGCGAGCCGCACCTGGTCGACCTCGTCGGCGGTGAGGAAATCGCGCGTTTGGGCAAGGCCGAGCGAGGCGCCGAGAATCAGGACAAACAGTGCGCGCATATGGTTCCTATCGCTTCTTGGTAAAGATTCCCAGCAGCAGGTCCTCTTGCACCCGTTGCGTGTAGACGAGCAGCGCGGCGACGGGAGCGCGTTCGTCGGCTGAGAGCGCGATGCGGACGTCTTCGAGATGCCGGTTCAACTTGCGGAGGCCGATCTCGGCCTTCTTGAAATACTTGGGGCTGCGGCGTGCGTCCTTGCCGGATGCCTGCAGCGAATCGACGCACAACTCAACGCCCGCGCGAATATTGTCGAGCGCGGTCTGCAATTTCGCCTGATCGTGAAGATCGCCGCCTTTGCGTAACTGGTCGAGAAAGTGTTGCGCGGCCAGCAGCGCCTTTTCGGAACGCTTCTCCAGATTGGGCTCGGTCTTGACGGCCTCCAGCGCGGGGTCGGAGGCGAAGGCCCAGAACGCGACAAGGGACGCCAGCGCGAAAGTGCGGGTCATCGGCGCGCGAGCTCCTTCTCGATTACTTTGATGCGCTGGCGGGCTTTAAACTCTTCGTCCGGAAACTTGCCTTCGCATAGGGCGAGGAATTTTTCGTAGCTCTCTTTGGCCGGCTTGAACTGCTTCATATGGTCGAGCGCGATCGCCTTGAAGAAGTATACGGGGGCGCGCGTGTCGCCGAGGGCCTGGAGTTTCTCGTAGGCGGCGACGGCTTGCGGATACTGTTCGAGCAGCAGAAGCATGGAGCCGAAGGCGGACCAGCCCTCCTGGAGTTTGGGATCAATCTGAACGGCCGCGTAGAATTGCTGCGCGGCGGGCGCGATTTTGCGCTGATCGCGAAGGAAGCTTCCGTAGCTCATGCGCAGCTGCGCGTCGCGCGGTTCAAGCTTCACCGCGAGCTCAAACTGTTCCGTGGCCTTGGCGATGTCCTTGTTGCGGAGATGGGCGATGGCAAGGGCGTAATGATTGGCGGCGGTGGGCGAGGTCTTCACCGACTCTTCGAGAAAGGCGATGGATTCGGCGGCGCGCCCGGTGGAGAGCATCAGGTTGCCGAGCCGTTCGGCGACGCCGGGGGTGCCGGTGAACTCCTTGTAGATGGCGATGGCCTGGTCCAACTGTTTGGCGTCTTCGTAGCGTTGCGCGAGTCCGAGGAGCGTGCTCTTTTGGGAAGCGTCGAGCTCGGCGGCTTTGCGTAGCACGGGTTCGGCTTGGGCCAGGCGGTTCAATTCGAGCAGGCAACGGCCGTGCGCGGCAACGGCGGTGGCGTCGCCGGGCTTCTTTTCGGCGGCGGCCTTCAGATGGGGCTCGGCGGCGGCGTAGTCTTTCGTTTGGAAGAGCAGCAGTCCGAGGTTGATTTCGGCTTCGTATAGGCCGGGCTTTAGTTGAAGCGCCTTGCGGTAGTGGGCGATAGCGGGTTCCGTGTGGCCCGCGAGCGAGTGCGCGAGGGCAAGGTGGAATTGCGTGGCGTAATCGGTGTCGTCGCCGGCGATGGCCTGCTCGAAGGCGGCGATGGCGGCTGGGTAATCCTTGGCTTCGAACGCCTTCATGCCGAGGTCGGTGGGCGTGGGGACGGGCTCCGGTTCGGGAGCGGGCGCGGGTTTGGCGGGCTGCGATTTGGACGGTTGCGCCTTGGCCGGTTGAGTTTTGGCAGGCGCAGACTTCTTTTGTGCGGGCGCGGCTAGGCCTACGAGGCAGAGAAGGAGGGCCGCACGAAACATGTCTACATTTTATGACGCGAGGTGCGCGTGGGCGGGTTCACTTTTGAGGGGCGTGCACGGCGGATTCGTCGGCGGGGACGTGGAGGAGGAGGCGGAAGCGGTTGTGTTCCCAGACGAAGTAGTAGGTGTCGGGGAGGTAGTCGCGGAATTTCCTTGTATCGGTCATGCCTACTCGCAGGACAAACAGCCGGCTGTCTTCACGGTGTTCGTAGGCGGGCGAACTGATCGAGTAGAAGCCGAACTTGAATGCCCACCGCAACACACCTGTCGAGCCTTCGGCCAGAGGCGGCTGAATCACGCGCCCTGACATGAGGTCGACAAGAGCACCCGCACCGCAGTTGGCTCCACAGCCCCAGGAAACAAACCGCAGGTGACCCGCAAAGTTAGCCGGTTCCTTGGATGCCTCCGTCAGCCTTGTCGTGAACAGGCGTTCGGAGGAGATACGAAGTTGAACCGGAGCGTTCGGCCCGTGGAAGATCTCGCCAACCGGGAAGTCCTCAAAGCGCGGACGCGCCTCGGCGGAATACTGCGCGGCGAGAGGAAGGACGAAGGCAACGAGAGCAGCCACAACGCGCATGCTCGCAGGCTACAACATCTCGCGCAGAAAGCGGGCCGTGTGTGAGGCCTCAGATTTCGCGACATCCTCCGGCGTGCCTTCGGCCACGACCAGGCCGCCGCCGGAACCGCCCTCGGGACCAAGGTCGATCACCCAATCGGATGCGCGGATTACCTCCATGTTGTGCTCGATGATGAGTAGACTGCCGCCGTTGCGGATCAGGCGGTCAAAGGCATCGAGCAGCTTGGCGATGTCGTCGAAATGAAGGCCCGTGGTTGGCTCATCGAAGATGAAGAGCGTGCCTTTGGCCGACGATTGCGCAAGGTGTGCGGCGAGTTTGACGCGCTGCGCTTCACCGCCGGAGAGAGTTGTTGCGGATTGGCCCAGCCGCAGGTATCCGAGGCCGACGTCGTCGAGCACTTGCAGCTTCTGCACGATCTTCGGCGTGCTGGAGCAGAAAGTAATTGCTTCGCGAACGGTGAGTTGTAATACCTCATGAACATTGCGCCACTGGTACTGCACTTCGAGCGTCGAACTCTTGTACCGCGTGCCGTTGCACTCTTCGCATACCAGTTCCACGTCGGCTAAGAACTGCATCTCAACGGTTACGGTGCCATCGCCCTGGCACGTTTCGCAACGGCCGCCAGGAATGTTGAAGGAGAAGTGGCCGGCCGTGTAGCCACGGCGGTCGGCTTCGCGCGTGGAGGCGAACAGTTCGCGAATCAGGTCGAAGGCTTTGATGTAGGTGGCCGGGTTGGAG
>CAYUZM010000222.1:0-8044 GCA_964449665.1 uncultured Solibacteraceae bacterium | reverse complement strand
GGGGGGCGCTACGGATGCGGAATTCGTGCGGAACCGGGAACGGCGCCAGCGTCTCGGCGAAATGCTGCATGGTGGTCCAATCCGAGCGGCGTCCCATGATGACGCCGACCAGCGGATGGGGTTCGGGTGCGGGCATGTGTAAGTGCCTATGATACGATGCACGAACTGTGCAGCGTCCCACGCGCATTCGCCACGTCGTCCTTTGGCTTACCGTATTGGCCTACATGATCACCTATATGGATCGCGTGGTGATCAGCGCGGCCGTCCCCTCCATACAGAAGGAACTCGACATCTCCATCGTGGCGATGGGTTGGATTCTGAGTTCGTTCCGCTGGGGCTACGCTCTGTTCCAGATTCCCGGCGGTTGGCTGGGCGACCGCATCGGCCCGCGGCGGGCGCTCACGTTGATCGTGACATGGTGGAGCGCCTTCACGGCGTTGACAGCGGGCACTTTCAGCGCCCTCTCGATGGGCGTCGTGCGGTTTCTGTTCGGTGTCGGGGAGGCCGGAGCGTTCCCCATCGCCACGCGCAGCCTTTCGCGCTGGATGCTGCCCACCGAGCGAGGCTATGCGCAAGGCATCACGCACGCCGGGTCCCGATTGGGCGCGGCGTTCACGCCGCCGATTGTCGTCTGGCTGATCGCCGAGTTCGGCTGGCGCACGCCGTTCCTGGTGTTCGGCGTGTTGGGTTTGTTTTGGGCGGCCCTCTGGTATTGGTATTACCGCGACACGCCGGACGAACACGTCTCGTTGAACCAGGCCGAACGCGACCTCATTCGCGAAAAGCTGGGGGCGCCCAGATCGCGCACGGCCCATGAAGTTCCCTGGAGCGTCATCTTCGGGACGCGGCAGGTTTGGGTGCTCTCGTCGATGTATTTTTGCTACGGCTACTGCCTGGCGGTGTACCTCGATTGGTTTCCCAAGTACCTCAATGCCCATCGCGGGTTTGACCTCAAGGAGATGGGTTTCTACGCAAGCATGCCGCTGCTGGCGGGCGTGCTGGGCGATTTTCTCGGCGGTTGGGTGTCCGACCGCTGGGCCCACTCCTCCGGCAACCTCCGGCTGGCGCGGCGCGGCGTCGGCAGCTTCGGGTTCGCCCTGGCGGCGGCGGGCATCATCCCCGCCACCCTTACCGCCGACCCGCATTGGAGCGTAGTCTTCACCTGCATTGCCTTCTTCGGACTCGAACTGACCGTCGGCGTAAGTTGGGCCATCCCGCTGGACGTTGGCGGCGATTTCGCTGGCTCGGTCTCGGCGGTCATGAATACAATGGGCAACATCGGCGGAGCGATTTCTTCGGCCGTGGTGGGCTATCTGGTGCAAGGTTATGGCTGGAACGTACCGTTCCTGGTGGCCGCCGCGCTGTGCGTGACAGGGTGCATCTTGTTTGCAAGAATAGATGCAGCAAGACGGATCTTTACTTAGGAGTGTAGTATGCGGATCAATCCAAACAAGTGCGTCGCTTGCGGCAATTGCACGTATGTCTGCCCGATGGGGGCGATCTATGTCGACCCGGCCACGAACCGTTCGACGATTGACCGTGACGAATGCGTGGAATGCCACTCCTGCTACAACGGCCTCAGCCAGGAACACCTGAACCCGACCATGGTTCGCACCATGCGCGGCATTCTGAAACTGTTCCGCATCCGCTTCGATCCCGAACCCGACGTCTGCCCGACGGCCGCCTTCGAACCCGACGACCTGACGTGGCCGCGTATCGTGCGCCGCGCCTTCTCCGATCCCCGCGTGCCGCATGAATCGACCGGCGTTGAAGGCCGCGGCACCGAAGAAGTGAAGACGAATGATGTGAGCGGGCGCGTGAAGGTGGGCGAGGTCGGCTTCACCATCGAGTTTGGCCGCCCCGGCGTGGGCGTGCGCTTCCACGACATCAATAAGATGACGATGGCCCTGGCCGCCGCCGGTGTCGAATTCGAGAAAAAGAACCCGATCACGACCTTATTAAAGGACAAAGCCACGGGCGAGATCC
The DNA here is from genome assembly GCA_964449665.1 of uncultured Solibacteraceae bacterium. Classification (GTDB taxonomy): domain Bacteria; phylum Acidobacteriota; class Terriglobia; order Bryobacterales; family Bryobacteraceae; genus JAFLBB01. Next base: position 6,058 of record CAYUZM010000222.1, on the reverse strand, counting down.
GCGACGACATTCTCAACGAAAAGATCATGTCGGCGATTGTCGAGATCAAGGTGGCCATCGACCGCTGCGAAGAAGTGATCCGCCTGGTGTGGAAGGTGGAAAGGAAGTAGACACCGTGGTGGTCCTGGGCGTCGGCGTGAAGTGCGACGAAAACGGCGAGGACTCCATCGTGCTGCCGGTGCTGAAGAAACTCGGCTACGACCCGCAGCGGGCCAAGACCAACATCGGCCTCGGCCGCATCACGAATCCGGATCAGATCGAATTGCGCCAGGAAGCGATGAGCGCACAGTAGGGAGGAAGACGATGACGAATACACTGCACCGGCAAGGCAACGCGGAGAGCTTCAAGGACGACATCATCGTTTTCGCGATGTGCGCGCGTGGAAAGAATGACCAGGAGGCGCTGCCCAAACTGCGCAAGTTCCTGGAAATGGCCGTTCCCTACGGCCCGGTGAACCTGGGCGACGCACGCCACGGTGGCGCGCTCCGTCCCTGCCAGCAGATGAACCCGACGGCGCACTGGAATCGCGACCGCACTCCGAATCTCGAAGAGGTCGTCAAAGGCCTCGACGCGCCCACCACGGTCGCGGCCGTGTTCAACGACATGGAGAAGGCGAAAGCGTTCGTCACGGCCGTGCGCGAAGCCGACCTGGGCATGTCGATCAACATCTCCAGTTCGATGGAAAACGCCATCGGCTGCTGCGAAGCGGCGGGAATTAAGCGCCATAGCGTCGGATATTCGCTGGGATTTGAAGGGAAAACCGAGAAGCTCCCCAACACCCAGGTTCTGGAACTGATGACCATGTGCGGCCACGGCATGGTGGCCGGATCGCTGGCGAAGAAGATGATCGACTGGGTGAAGGAAGGGCGGCGCACGCCCGAAGAAGCAGCCAGCTACATGACCCGTTTCTGCTCCTGCGGTGTGTTCAACCCGTCCCGCGCCAAGCGCATTCTCGAGGATGCCCGGCACCGCACGCGCTAACAGGTTTCCCACACGATTTCCACAGGTGCCGCCTCTTATCTAGCAGTAGGTAAAGCACTTAAACCTGTGAATGTCGAACCTTCGCGCGCCTAAATGGCATTGGGCGGCGGCGCGAATCATGCCACACTTTGTGTGGCTATCGCTCCTACATCTCCATGCCAAAAACTGTTCCTGCTGAAGGCGGGTGTTTCAAACGCTCGTTGTTGATCGACGACTATTGCCTGGGCAAGTTGGACCGCGCTGCGGAAGAACATATGGAAGAGCACTACCTGATCTGCCCGTCGTGTGCGGCTCAGGTTGCTACCACTCAGGACTTTCTGTGGGCATTTCGCTACACATTCGCCATGGTGAATAAAAAGTACTAGGACTCTCAGTTTTTCTTTGTGCCCGCCTGATATTTTTCTGTGAGCTATCGCACTACTCCGTTGACAGTTTGACAGAAGCATTCAGTTTGAAGACACACGAGGGAAGTCAGGGTGTCTTCAAAGCAGTTGTGGTATCCGCGTGTCCGCTGGTTCTGATTGCGAACGTCATGGAGGAAAGTCGCTGATGTCCGATCAATTGAGGGAATTCCCAGAGTTTGAGAATCCTGGTTCTCAAACCGAAGCTGGCAACGGTATTCCTGAAGCTCCGGAAATCGAAGCCGAGCGCATCCGCTGGCGTTCACTGGCCCTGCGAGTGGCAGCCGGTGACGAGAAGGCGGGTTGGGAGTTCCGTAAGCACTATGCGGCGGGCATTCGCGTGATGCTGCGCCGGTCCGTCGGTTCGATCGGACTGGAAGCGCTTGTCGAGGAGACATTGGCCGGAGCACTCGAAGAGGTCCGGCGCGGAACGCTTCTGGAGCCCATGCACTTCGTCCATTTCGTGCGAAGCGTGATTGAGCGGCAACAGCAGGGGGAAGCCAACAGCCGGAAGCAGGCGCGCATGACTCCGGCGTTGACCACGGTGGACCGCCGCCGGCTGAAGGAAACCACCAAAAATCTGGAAGACGCGCTGATGACGTTCACCAAACGCGAACGCGACATCCTGGTGGGCTATTACGCACGCGGCTTGACGCGCTATGACCTGGAGTGTCTGTTCGGCACGACCAGCGACGAAATCGACGGGCTGCGCAACCGGTTCCAGGATCTGGTGCGGCCGCACCGCGACCGGAAGGCTCCCGCTCTGGAACGGCGGGCGACGGTCGCACGCCGCGCGGCAACCGCCAGCTAGCGCGCCGTGACCGTCAGCCAGCGCGCCGCAACGGGCAGTTCGCGCGCCTCAGCCCTTGCCGATCTTGCGCGCGCGCCAGAACGAGGAAACGCCGTAGCCGATCATCAGCAGCACGAAAATCATGGCCATCATCAGCAACAAGAGGCTGGCGAAGTCGCCGTTGAACTCCTTGTACTTGCGCCACGCGGAAAATCCGAAGATGACGCCCAGCACGAGGAACATGAAGCCGATAATCTCGTTCCACAAGACCCGCAGCGGCTTCACAATTCCCGGCAGGACGTGACCGGCGAATTTTCGGACCATTTCCATCATTGCTTTTCCTTAGCGTAGCAATGAGTGTCAAGGCACGGTGGCGCGGTTGCGAATCGAAGCCAAGGCCGGCGCCTGGAATCGGAAATTTGGCGGGTTCGATAAGCTGGAGAAGACTCCGTGCTCTTCTCGTCGCCCTCCTACCGCACAGGACTGTTTCCACGGCTGCCCGCCTGGCGGCGCACTCTGCGCTACCTCATGGAAACGGAGGTGCACGTGTATGCATTCTCGATGGCGGCGAATATTCTGCTCAGCTTCTTTCCGTTCTTCATCGTGATGGTGTCCATTTGCCGTTACCTGCTGCAGTGGGACGCCGCGGAGCAGGCCATCTACATTGCCATCGTCGACTACTTCCCCGATAGCGATTTCGGTAAGTTCATCATTCGCAACTTGCGCGCGGTCGTCGATCAACGCGGCCCCTTCCAGGTAGTCAGCCTCCTGCTTCTACTCTTCACAGCCAACGGAATTTTCGAGCCTTTGGAAGTGGCTCTGAACCGCGCCTGGGGCATCACGAAGAACAGGAGCTATCTGCGCAATCAATTGGTGAGCCTGGGACTGATCTTCGCCTGTGGCGGTTTGGCGCTGCTGTCTACCGTGCTGACGGCGGTAAACCAGGAACTGCTCATGAAGATCGGGACCGCCTCGCAATCCACCGCGTTCGTCGGCGCCATGATGTTTAAGCTCGCCGCGGTGCCCATTTCCATCCTGATGTTATTTCTCATCTACTGGATCTTGCCGAACGCCAAGATCGCCGTGGCACCGCTCCTGCCGGTCTCGCTCCTGGTCGGCGCGGCGCTGGAACTTCTGAAGAACATCAACCTGTGGACGTGGCCGTGGCTGCGGGCAAAGCTCAGTCATGAATATGGTCCGTTCATGTATTCGGTCACGATCATCCTGTGGGGATTCCTGGCGTCGATGGTGGTTTTAGCGGGCGCCGAATGGGCGGCGCGTTCGCGCGAGGAGTCGGCGCGCAAGGAAGGTTTGCAAACCATTGGAGCCGTCGATTAGGCTAGAAGTGGAAAATTTGGGGGCGCTTCGCTTCCATTGGAAAGGCTTGGCAGATGTCGAAGAATGCGGATGTGACGCGCCGGGATGTCGTGAAAGCGGCCGGGGCGGTAGCGGCTGTGGCGGCGACGGCGGACAAGATTGAGGGCGCCCCGTGGATCCAAAAGGTGAAGGCGGCCAACGATCAACTGCAGTTTGCGGTGATCGGCACGGGCGGCCGAGGCACTTATCACATCGAGCACTGGAACGGGCTCGACGTGGGCCGTTGTATGGCTGTCTGCGACATCGACGACACCAACCTCGCCAAGGCGCAAAAGACCTCCAAGGACAAGCCGAAGGCATTCAAGGACTATCGCGAAGTGCTGGCCATGAAGGACGTGGAAGCCGTCCAGATCGCCACGCCGCTCTACATGCACTACCCGGTGACGCGCGACGCGCTGCTGGCGGGCAAGCATGTCTTCTGCGAAAAGAGCCTTGTGTTCAAGCCGGAAGAGATTCACGCCCTGCGCAAGCTCTCCAACGAGCGCCCCAAGCAGGTGCTGCAGGTGGGCCTGCAGCGGCGCTACAGCAAGTTCTATCAAACGGCGAAGCAGATGGTGGACAAGGGCACCATCGGCAAAGTAACGCACGTATACGGGCAGTGGAACCGCCGCAGCCTGGGCAAGACTTGGGTGCCGCCCAGTTGGCGCGCCTTCCGAAAATACTCGGGCGGCCTGACGGCGGAACTCGCCTCGCACCAGGTGGACGTCGCCGATTGGATGATCGGACATCACCCGGAGTTCGTCACAGGCGTGGGCTCAATTGACGTGTACAAAGACGGCCGCGACGTCTTCGACAACATTTACCTGATCTTCAGCTACCCCGGCGGGTCGAAGCTGATGTACAGCTCGATTTCGACCAACAATCACCTGCCGCTTTTCGGTTCCACTCGCACCGAGTTCGGTGAGATGATTTGCGGCACCGAAGGCACGATTCACATCACCGTCGGCACCGACAACGAGCCGGCCACGGCCATCTGGTTCCCCGAGGCCTCGCCCAAAACCGTTGCCGCCGCCAAGGGCGGAAAGGAAAAGAGTACGGCGGCGAACGCATCGCTGCTGAGCACCGGCAAAGGCGGCAAGGGTCTGCCGATCCTCTTCGACCGCGACATGGTGGGCAAGGACGACGGCTTTGTCGAGAAGGAAATGAAGTTCGCGCGCCAGTGGTTGTATAAGAAGGGCGTGATGGTGCCCGAGGAAGACAAGAACCCGGTGGACGTGCAGTTGGAGGAATTCGTGGACTGCTGCCGCACCGGCAGGCGCCCGCGGGCCGATATGGAAGTCGGACTTACCGATTCGACCAACGTCATCATCGCGAACCTCGCCATGGACGAAGGCCGCCGCGTGTTCTACGACGAGATCAACAAGATGGGTGGCGGACCTGCTGGCGCCGCCGCACCGGCCAAAAAGGGCTGATCGCCGAACACATTCGAATCGCTGCAAAAGGGCGCGGCGGCAAACGTCGCGCCCTTTGTGTTGGCGCACTCTCTCAAAGTGCCGGCTTGCCCTGCCACACCAGCGTCTTGACCGGAAACTCAAAATTCCGGTACGGCAGATGGACGCCCGGCAGAAACAGCTCCAGCGTGAGCCGCTTCTCGTCGCCTGCCAGTTTCTTGGGGAAAACCATGCGCAAAATCGGATCCGCCGGCGTCGGCGGAAAGTAAGCGATCATCGCGTACTTGCGTTTGTCGAGTTTGATGCGCGACTGCTTCTCCATTTGGGCGACCTGGCGGGGATCCGGAGTGATCGCCGGATTAATCCCGTAGACGCCGACGACGATGTAGTCGCCCGGATGCTCGCGCAGGAACTGCTCGTAGTCTTCGTCCTCTTCGAAGACGCCTTCCACGCCCAACTGCTGCTTCCGCCACTTCTTCCACATCAACTCGGCCTGGCGCACGGGCTCGGCCGACGCAATGTAGACGCGCACGCCGTCGGTCTGCGCCCACGGGGAATCGCTCAGCATGCGATCCACCTCCGCGCGCGTCCATTCCGCGGGCGGACGCTGCTCCCAAAACGGGGCGGTCTGCAGCAGAAGCGCGACGAATACCGTAAGGAGCATCCATTCGCTATGCTATCTGTTCCCGATGCTCCTTGACACCCCATTCCACGGACGGCGCGCCGCGCAACTGGAGAACGAGCACGTGCGCGTGACGGTGCTGGGCGAAGGCGGCCATATCGCCGAGGTTCTGCACAAAGCAAGCGGCGTAAATCCGCTCTGGATGCCGCCCTGGTCCACAATCGAACCCGGCGCGTTCGGCCCGCAACACCACGCCACCTATGGCGCCAACGCCGAGGGAAAGCTGCTCGCCGGAATCATGGGACACAACCTGTGCCTCGATATCTTCGGCGGTCCGAGCGAGGACGAGGCCAGGGCCGGTTTAGGCGTTCACGGCGAAGGCTCGGTGGCCTCCTGCGAGTTCACGCGTGAAGATGACGTGCTCGTCCAACGCGCGGCGTTTCCGCTTTGCCGTTTAGGATTCGAACGGCGGTTGCGGTTAAACCGCGCAACGGTA
>CAYUZM010000221.1:0-8048 GCA_964449665.1 uncultured Solibacteraceae bacterium | reverse complement strand
TCGTTCTCCATCGCTTCGTTGAAGGCCTTGCGCTCCTCTTCGAGCCGCCGGCGGCCGGCCTCGATGCGCGAGAGGTCGTCGTCGAAATCGTGGGCCTTGCGGCGAACCGCTTCTTCGGCCACGGTCAGTTCCGCGGCGCGGGCCAGCGTGGCTTTTTCCAGGGAAGCCAGCTCCTCTTCGCGTCCGCGCAGCTCGGCCCGCATCGCATCGGTCTGCTCCATGAGCACCAGAATGCGGTCTTCGCACTTGGCGATAGATTCCTCGCAAAACGTAATCTCGTGCTGGAACGCCCGGTACTGGTCGTTGTTCTTGGCCGTCATCATCTGCTCGCGCAGTTTGGAGATCTTCTGCTGGTGAGTCTGGATGTCGGTGTCTTGCGAGCGGCGATCCTTTTGGTTTGCGGCCAATGTGGCGCGGTCCGTTTCCAGTTGCTTCTGGTGGGCTACGAGCTGTTTTTCGATGGCGGCGATGTGCTTGGGAAGGGCGGCGATTTCCTTCTCGAGATCACTCCTCTGCATGTCGATTCGTTGCAGTTGAAGTGCTTTCTCGATGTCTTGATTCATTGGCAGCAATTTTACCATGGCGCTTTCCGCGCCCCGGCGAATCTACCGCGATTTCGCCTTGTAAAGGCGCCGCACCGGCCCAATCAACGCGTTGGAGGCAATCGAAAGTTCCGGAACCCCAAGCGCGCTGCTCACGAAATAGAACACTGACACGCCCGCCGGTATGCACACGGCCAGCGCGCCCAGCGAAGCCACGCGCCCCGTGCCGAACTGCGTCTCCATCAGCAGATTCAACAGCGAGACCGCCACGCCCATTGCCAGCGATGCCAGGCTCATTTTCCCGATCGACGACGCCAGGTGGCGCCCATAGATGCCTCCAATCCGATTGCGCAAGATCCAGAACAGCGCCGTGAAATTGAAGAGCGCAACCGCCGACGTGGAGAGCGCCAACCCGGCGTGCCCCAGCGACGTATAGTGCAGCGCGCCCCAGGCTACGCAGAAGTTGATCGCAATGGAAGCCAGGCTCACATACATCGGCGTGCGCGAGTCCTTCAAGGCATAGAACGCCTGCGTCACCACCTTCAGCGCCGCGTAGGCCGCCAGCCCGAAGGCGTAGCAGGAAAGCGCCAGCGCCGTTTGTTGCGTGTCGTAGGCGTCGAATTGACCGCCTTGGTAGATGGCCGTCACCATCGCCCGCCCCAGCACGATCAGCCCGATCGAGCTGGGCACGGTGAGCAGAAACACAAAGCCGATCGAACGCGCCAGCGTCTGGCGGAAATCTTCGTGATCGCCGCTGGCCACGCTGCGAGAAATCGCCGGCAGCGTCGCGCTGGCGATCGCCACGCCGAACATGCCCAGCGGAAACTGCATGAACCGGAACGCCCAGCCCAGCCAGCTCACCGGACCGTTGTAGCCCCGCATCGGATCGTTGATGAAGCTGGCGAAGTTGGTGTTTACCAGAACATTGATCTGCACCGCCGCGCCGCCCAGAATCGCCGGACCCATCATCCGCATGATGTGGCGCAATCCTGGGTCGTGAAGGTCAATCGCGGGCCGCATCCGGAACCCCTGCTTCAATACCGACGGGATCTGCCAGAAGTATTGCAACGCTCCGCCCAGCACCACGCCCCAGGCCATGCCTTCAATACGCGAAATCCCAATCCCCGGCCCGAGCACCGTGCCCAGCAGTAGCCCGAAGGTGACCGACCCGATATTGAACATCGTCGAAGCCAGTGCCGGCACGCCGAACTGGTTGCACGCGTTCAAAATGCCCATCGACTGCGCCGCCAGCGCTACCAGCAGCAGAAACGGAAACATAATGCGCGTCAGATCGATCGCCAACTCGCGCTTGCCGGGCACAAGCGAAAATCCGCTGGCGAACAGATCCACCAGTTGCGGCGCAAACGCCACGCCCAGGACGCAGATCGCGCCAATCACGATGAACACGGCCGTCATCACCAGGTTCGCCAGCCGCTGCGCCTCTTCTTTTCCCCGATTGTGCAAATACTCGGTGAACAGCGGCACGAACGCCGACGACAACGCCCCCTCGGCAAACAGATCGCGCGTCAGGTTCGGAAGTTGAAAACCCAGCCGGAAGGCGTCAAAGTCCATGCTCGCGCCAAACAGACGCGCCAGCACGATTTCACGCACCAAACCTGTCACGCGGCTCGTCGCCACGGCGGCTGACATGATGCCCGCCGAACGCACCACGCGTTCCGTATTCGCGCCGGGCTGGTGGAGGGCAGTACTCAGAGAGCGGTCTCCGGAGGGTCAGTTGCCAGTGTAGCGCCTATACCCCTTGCTTCATTACGGCGATATAAGGCAAGTTCCGGTAACGCTGCTTGAAGTCGAGGCCGCACCCAATCACGAAATAGTCGGGAATCTCGAAGCAGCGGAACTCGATCGGCAACGGAACAAGCCGGCGCGAGGTGCGGTCGAGCATCGTCACCACGCCCAGCGAATTCGGTTGGCGCCCGGCCAGGGTCTGAAGTAGATAGCGTGCCGTCAGCCCCGTGTCGACAATGTCTTCCACCAGAAGCACATCCTCGCCTTCAATCGGGTCGTCCAGGTCTTTGGCAATGCGCACTACGCCGGGCGAGTTGCGCGTGGAGGCGAAGCTTGAGATCGCCAGGAAATCGATCTTCACGGGAATCGTCAGCGCCCGCGTGAGCGCCGTCAGAAAGTAAACCGACCCCTTCATTACGCCGATCATCTTCAGATCGCGCCCTTGGTAGCGTTTGCTGATCGCCGCGGCCACCTCGTGCACGCGCTCGTTCACCTGCTGCTCGGTAAACAGCATGCGTTCGATGGGCGGCATCGCAGGTGAACTCACGCCGTCAGCACCTGTTCGCTTAAACCGTGCTTGAAGACGAGATTCTGAAAGTCCTTCTGGTAGAACACCTGGATGTTCACGCTCGGATACAGACTCCGTAGGCGCTTCACCTTGCGGTTCTTGCGCGTCACATGGGCCTGCTTCATCGTGGTGAGTTCGACGTAGAGATCCAATTCGGGCAGAAAGAAGTCGGGCGTAAACGACTCGATCGCATTGCCCAGCTTATCCCACTCGATGGGAAAACTCTTCGGTTCATATTCCCAAGCGATGCGGTAGAAATCAAGCAGGTTGGCGAAGATCTGCTCGCTGCGGTGCGCAAACGGCCGGGACACCAGCGCCGCCTTGCCCGCCGGATTCAGCCCGTGTTTGGAAAACTCCAGTCTCATTTCAAACTGCAACTCGGCCTCCATCTGCGCCGAAAGCAGACCGTGACGCAGCAGGCCGTTCACATACGCCGCGCCCTCCAGCATGTCGACAATCTGGTCCGGTTCCAGTGTCTCGGCATTCGCCACCAGGTCATAGCGCTCCGCGGGTACGCTTGTCCGGCCAAAACAACGCTTCATCGTCTGCTTCTGGTTCGATTCCAGTTGCGCCAGCAGCGACCGCGCCACGCCCCGTTCCAGGTGATCGTCCAGCATCAGGTTGCCCAGCCGGAACGCTTCGCTCGCCACCACGCCCACGCGCAATGAGGCAGGGAAGCGGTGTACCACCATCTCCGCCCCCGGCGCCGCCACGCAGAGATGATGATGCCGCGCCAGTTGGGCCAGAATGTAAGTGATCGCGTGCGGAAAGGCCTTGTGCGGAATCGCGGTTTCCGAGCCGAATTCATCCGTCAAAAGCTGGCGAAGCTTGGATTCGGTGATGAGCTCAAGCTGCAGCCGCTGGGCCGCGAGTCGCGCCAGTTGGTCCACGCGGCAACCGGGCTGGCCGGCTATTGCGATGACCGCCATTCATTGTGATGATAGCGTGCGCGAGGTGGCGAAGAGAAGTTCTATCTGGGCAACGGTTCTCATGACCTCATTCTTGGCCGGCCCCTAAACCGGGCTCCTCCTATTCACGTGATCCAACACCTCCTGCGGAACTTTGAACTCCGCCGAAGCCCCGTTCCCCATAAACCCAATCTCCTTGATCCCCTCCCGCGACGTGAAATACGCATCCGAGGATAACCGCCGCGCCAAATCAAAAAACTCAATCCCGGGACCCAGCGCCGCCGACATATTCCTCCGGTACGCAATCAAGTCCGATACCTCGGTCCGCTGCGCCGCACTGGCCTTCAAGAACGTCGTCTGAAACCGCCGTGCAAACTCCTGATCCAACCACAACAGCCCGCCCGTGAACGGAAACGCAAATTCGGAGTTATTACTCGCCAATAGGTCGATGAACTCCGCCGCCCCGGCCTTCCGGGCCCCCGGAATGATAATGTCGCTCAGCACGGCCAACGTCTCGAATTCATGCGCGGTAAATAGCTTCGGCTTGTAAACCCCGGCCGCCGCTTTCCTTTCCGCCGCCACATGCTGATGCACCTGCGCCGACGCCTCTTCGCCCAACGCTCCAGCCAGCGCCGTCACCGCAAGGCTTCGCAGCATCGATCGCCGCGTCGCACCCGCCATCTCCGCGCTTGCCTCCGTGCGCGCTTCTAGACTCGCGTCCACGCCAGTCTCGGCGCCCGCCCCCGACGTCACAATTTCCTCGATCCGGATGAGCTTAGACATTGCCTTTTTTCATCTCCTCGGCGAGATATTCCGACGTCCGCCACGCCATCGCATTAATTGTCAGCGTCGGGTTCTTATCGGGATTGCTCACAAACGGCGCGGCATCGGCCACGAACAGGTTTTTCACCTCGTGCCCCTGGCAATACTTGTTCAACGCCGACGTCTTCGGATCGTTCCCCATCCGAACCGTCCCCAACTCGTGGATGATCGAGCCGCCCACCGAAATCCCATCACTCTCGCGCTCCGGATTCCGCAGCCCCAGGACAGTGCCGCCCATCTTCTCGATGATCGCCGCGAAGGTCTGGTGCATGTGCTTCACCATCTTCAACTCATGCTCGCTCCACTTGAAATGGAACCGCAGCACCGGAATCCCCCACCGGTCCACCACCGCCGGATCGATGTCGCAATACGTATCCGCGTTCGGAATCATCTCGCCGCGCCCGCTCATGCCGATCGTCACGCCATAGTCGCCGATGATCTTCTTCTTCAGTTCGGCGCCATACCCTTCATGCTTGCGGCACGACCCATGCGTGGAACCCACCGTCGGCATCCCGTACCCGCCGCCAATCTCCACGTGATATCCGCGCGGGAAGTCTTTGTTCTTCTTCTCCAACTCCCACCACGGCATGTACACATGCCCGCCGCCGTAGCCATCGGAGTTGTATCGCGGCATCCCTTCCAGCGCCGGAATGCGCCCGCTCAACCCGTAGCCCACCGTATCGGTGAGGTTCCGTCCCACCACGCCGTTCGAATTGCACAACCCGTTCGGCGCGTGCGAGCTCTTCGAATTCAAGAGTAGCCGCGCGCTCTCGCACGCGCTCGCCGCCACCACCACCGCCCGGCATCGAATCTGCTTCTCCGTGCGCGTCGTCTTGTCGATATAGCTGACGCCCGTCACCTTGCCCGAACCATCGGTGATCAACTCCCGCGCCATCGCGTTCGAGATAATCTTCACATTGCCCGTCTTCATCGCCGGGAAAATCTGCACCTGGCTCGACGAGTAGTTCGACGCCGTTACACACCCGCGCCCACACTGCCCGCACCAGTGGCACGCCGCACGCCCGTTGTGGTTCTTCGTGATGATGCTCATCCGCGACGGAATGCACGGAATGCCCAGCGACTTCGAGGCCCGCTGCACCAGCACCTCGTGCGCCCTGGGCGGCGGCGGCGTCATGAATTGCCCGTCCGGCGCGCTGCGAATCCCTTCGCGCGAACCGCACACGCCGATGAACCGCTCCGCCTTGTCGTAGTACGGCGCGATCTCGTCGTAGCTCACCGGCCAGTCCGTGCCCAGCCCGTCGAATGAATAGGGTTTGAAATCATAGTCCGCAAAGCGCAGCGTGATGCGCCCGTAGTGATTCGTCCGCCCGCCCATAATGCGCGAACGGAACCACCGGAACTTGCTCCCCGGCCCTGTCGTGTACGGCTCGCCGTCAATGTCCCAATACCCGTTCGGAGCCAGAAAGAACCCAAACGGATACTTGCCCGCATACGACTCCCCCGCCGGACCTGCCGCGCGATGGTCGTAATCGTACGGCATCTTGTGCTCTTTGTAGTCGCGCGCCGGATTCAACATCGGGCCGGCTTCCAGTAGCGTGACCTTCACGCCCAAGTTGGCCAGCACATGCGTCACCGTCCCGCCACCGGCTCCCGAGCCGATGACCACGACCTCATGCACCTCCGGGGTGCGTATCACCTGTGGCATGTAGTGATGTTACACCGTGCGACATGCCTCCCGGTCTAACGGCCCGTCACAACTACTGCTGCAAGTGCGCCAGGCCCCGGCATCCCGGCCCTCACGATTCCCGCTGCATGTGGGCCGACAGTGCCGGCAGCCGCGGCGTCGACAATTTGAACCCCGGAATCAACAGCGCCTGGAAGTTCACGCGCACGTCTTCCGGGCCCGGCACGATTGCCTTGGGTTGCGGACGCCGCATCTTCTTCTCTTCCTGTGCCGCGCACACTTTCGCCAGTGAGGCCAATGAGAGTGACATCCGCATACCCATTTTTCCCTTTCGAGACCTAGTTCCGTTTCACCGTCAACGGCGCCGTCAGCCGGAACGTCAGCGACGTCTCCGACGGAATCACCGCCGGGTCGCCCTTGGTCGCCAGCACCACGCCCGTTCCCGCGCCGGCCCCGACGCCCGCGCCAATCGCCGCGCCTTTGCCGCCGCCCGCAATCGCACCAATCGCCGCGCCAATGCCACTGCCTACGCCGACCTTCACAGCGTCTTCCTTCTTCGTACCCTTCGCCACGTGCGTCACCGAACTCGTCGTGACATCGGCTTCCTGCCCGCCCACTTCCAGCGAGATCAGTTTCACCGTCAGTGACGCGCGGCCCTTCACGCGTCCGCCGTCGTCGGAATTCGCAACCACGCCATACGCGCGCGCGCCCTTCGGAGCCACCACATAATTGCCCACGATCAGCGGTTCACGCAGCGTCGCTTCAAATCTCTGCCCGTTCTCGGCCGTCTTGGTCGAAAGCGTCTGCACAGTCCGCACGGATAGCTCTGTTCCTTCCGCAACCGTCACGGGAGCCAGCACCGCCGGCGGTCTCGCCGCCATCGGACTCGACTGTGTCCCCGGTTGCCCGCCCGCCTGCTGCATCGGCTTCGATGACTGCGGTAACGACGATTGGCCCGAGCCACCGCTGCCAGCTGGCGTCGCCGAACCGCCATCCGGCGTGCCCGCCCCCTCAGGCGTCGTCGCCGGTACTCCTTCAACCTGTGCCTGTTCGGCAGGCGTTTCGCTCGGCTTCATGCAGCCGGTCGCCACGATGATCAACGGCACTGACATGTAAAGCATCAGTGCGCGCATCTGGGGTGTGCGTCTCATGCTAAATTCCTCGAACGTTCAGAATGCAGTCTCGTAGCCATTGTTTCATTCCTCTATGGTGTTGAAAACAAATTACAAACGCAAGCCCCCCGCCGCGTAGCATTTCCCTCTCGGTAATCTTTACAGAGGCGCTTCTATATTCCCAGTACTTTGATGTACTGGGTAATGGACGAGTTACCTGATCAAGCCCATGGGGCGATTTCCCTATAACACCAACATGCAATCCCCATACGAATAGAACCGGTACCCTGCCACCACCGCGTGCTCATACGCCGCCTGCATCAACTCCCGCCCCCCGAGCGCGCACACCAGCACGAACAGACTCGACTGCGGCAAATGGAAGTTCGTCAGCAGCCCTCCTGTCCGGCGGAAGTCGAAGCCCGGTGAAATGAACAGCGTGGTCTCCCCCGCCATCCCCAGCGCCGCACTCTCGATTGTCCGCAGGGCCGTTGTTCCCACCGGAATCACGCGCCCGCCCGCCGCCATTGCGGCGCCCATTGCCGCCTCGGCCTCCGGCTTCACCTCAAACCGCTCCGCATGCAACTTCACTTCCGCCAACTCCGAAACATGAATTGGCTGAAATGTTCCGAGCCCCACGTGCAGCGTCACCCGCGCAATCTCCGCCCCCGCCCTCTCGCACGCCTCCAGAACCTCCGGCGTAAAATG
>CAYUZM010000220.1:0-8063 GCA_964449665.1 uncultured Solibacteraceae bacterium | reverse complement strand
GCCATAGACCCTTTTTTATCCTTATCTACAAGATACGTGCCCGCATATTGACCTGAATGTGAGAGTTCAACACTTGCAATCGCACCGTGACGACGGATTGCATCGGCAGTATAAGTGAAACTTGCGAGAGAATTGACTGTTTGCAAGTCGAGATGATACATATGTGACGCTTCTGTTTTAGGATGAACCACTAGTTCACTGACCGTTACATTTGCAGCGCCACCTTTGGCACGGTCGTAACGGCGCGTGACGCGCGCATCAACCAACTGGGACTGAAGTTCATTTTCTAAGATCATGAACCCAGCAGCCCTCGTATTCCTGTCGCTCGGTTTCCTCACCTTCCCGCAAGGTGAGGAGATCGGGCCCATGTCGGCGGTCGCCATCGGCCGCCACGATGAAATCTACGTGCTCCATCGCGGTCCAAAGCCCCTGATGGAATTCGACAAAAAGGGCAAGTTCATCAAGAGCTGGGGCGAGGGTCTGTTCGACCTCCCCCATGGCCTTCGCATCGCGCGCGACGGAACCATCTGGACCACCGATAACAAGAAGAACAACCTGCGCCAGTTTTCGGCCGATGGCAAGCTGCTTCGCACCATTGAAGCGGGCTTCAAATCGCCCGACGATATGGTCTTCACTTCGAGCGGCGACATCGTCGTCGCCGACACGGGCAACGCGCGCATCGTGCGGCTTTCGCGCAAGGGCGAGGTGATCGCGTCGTGGGGCAAGAAGGGCAAGGGCGACGGCGAGTTCACAACGGCGCACGGCCTCGCCATCGACTCGCAAGACCGCATCTACGTCGCCGACCGCGGCAACAACCGCGTGGAAGTCTTCGCCGCCGACGGCAAGCTGCTCCACGTCTGGACGGGCTTCGGCAATCCGTTTGGTTTGCACGTCACGCGCGGCCAACTCGTCATATCCGATGGCGACGCCCATCGCATCACGCACCTTTCGCTGAAGGACGGTTCGATCGCCGGGCAGTGGGGCGATCCGCAAACGTTGCAACTGCCGCATCTGATGGCCGAAGACTCCAAGGGCGTGCTTTACATCGCCGAAGTGAACGGCAAACGAGTGCAGAAATTCAAGCGGAGATAGAATCGAGACAGACCATGCGCCACCTAGCTATCGTCATCGCGCTTCCCCTTTTTGCGCAGCAGAGCGATCACCGGCAGGACACGGTCGACGCCGCTCATCGCGGACTCTTTCAAAAGAAGGAAGCCAAGAGCAAGGCCGCCGCGGCGCTCACCGTGGAGGCCTCGGCCGCGCGCGCGGGCGGCGCGATGGCGGGCCCGGCCGTGCCGCGGCGGAATTTCATCGACGAGCACGTCTTCGGGCGCATGCAGAAGGATGCCGTGCCTCACGCCGGGCTGGCCACCGACGAGGAGTTCGCACGGCGCGCGTGGCTTGACGCCACGGGGCGCATTCCTTCCTATGAAGAGCTGATGGCGTTTTCCAAGGACGCCGATCCGGCCAAGCGAACAAAGCTGGTGGACCGGTTGCTGGAAAGCGAAGGCTTTCTCGACAAGTGGACCTACTACTTCGAAGACCTCTTCCGCGCCGGCGGCCGCATGGGCTACGGCCTGAACCTATTCCATTACTGGCTGCGCGAAAATCTGAAACTCGACCGGCCTTATAACGAAGTCGTCACCGAACTGCTCACCGGCGGCGGCAAGTCCAGCTTCTCCGTCCCCGGTGGATTGTATTTTCAGCGCGATTTCGTGAAGGCTAAGGACGACCCGGAATCGCCCGACGGCATGGATTTGCTGAACCTGCCCGACACGATCGACGAGTTCACGGTGACCTATTCGAAGGTCTTCCTCGGCATGAACCTGGCCTGCATCTCCTGCCACGACGGCAAGAATCATTTGGAAAAGGTGAACGTCTACCTCACCGGCAAGAAGCGTGAAGACTTCTTCCGTCAGGCCGGCTTCTATGGCAAGACGCGCCAGGTGATGAATTGGGAGAACGGCTACCAGGCGAACACCGAGTACACGGTGGACGATCTGGCGCCCGGCTACGACACGAAGGCGGAAAGCATCGTGCGCGTGCCGCGTTCGGGCGGCAAGAGCGATCCGGCATTTATCTTGAGCGGCGAGCAGCCCAAGCCCGGCCTGAACGAGCGCGACGAGTTGGCGCGCATCATGACGAACCACATTCAGTTCTCGCGCGCCTTCGCCAACCGCATTTGGGGCGAGTTGATGGGCTTCGGCATCGTGGAGCCGGTGGATGAATTCGACCTGGCGCGCTACGACCGCAACAACCTTCCCGAAGGCTGGGCGCTGCAGCCATCCAACCCTGAACTGCTCGACGCCATGGCCGTGGAGTTCCAGAAGAGCGGATACAGCTTCAAGAAGCTGGTGCGGACGATCATGCTCTCCAGCGCCTACCAGCTTTCGTCGAACTTCGAAGGCGAGTGGAAGGAAGAGTACACGCCTTACTATGCGCGCAAGTATGTCCGCATGCTGAGCGCGGCGGAGTTGCATGACGCCATCTCGCTCGCCACGGCACGGCCGGGCGAACTTTCGAGCGGCCAGGCCAAGGTACCGCTGGTGCAGATGATGTCGGAGCCGAAGAAGGCCGACAAGCAGACGCAGGGATTCATGAAGGTTTTCGGCCAGTCCAACCGTGACGATATGCCGAAGAAGACCGCGCCTTCCTCTCTGCAAGCGATGCTGCTGATGCAGTCGAAGATTGTCACCGACCGCGTGCTGGCGCTCAACGGCAGCCGCGTGGAGCAACTCTTGAAGGAGTCGGACGACAACGCCGCGCTGGCCGAGAAACTCTACCTCGCCACCATTTCGCGCAAGCCGAGCAAGCCGGAGTTGGATGTTGCGGTAAACGCGCTCTCCAAAGACCGGCGGCGCGGCGCCGAAAACCTGCAATGGGCGCTGATCAACAGCCCGGAATTTCTTTTTAACTACTAGGTGAACTCGATGCAGAAACGGATGAGCGATCTTTTCCCGGCCCGGCGGGATATCCTGCGCCTGGGCGGGTACGGCTTGCTGGGCGCCTTCGCCGATCAGGCTCTGGTTCCCATGCAGGCGCGCGCGGCGGGCAAGGCCAATCCGCGCGGCACGGCGCGGTTCTGCGTGGTGATCGAACTGGCGGGCGCAATCAGCCACCTGGATACGTTCGACTTCAAAGAGAGCAAGGGCACGCCGCAGGATCTCGACGTGCGGCCCGTCCGGAACGACCTCTATCTGAGCCACCGCCTCTTCCCGGAATTATCAAAGGAGATGGACAAGGTCTCCATCGTGCGCTCGATGAAGAGTCACGAGGTGGTGCACTTCCGCGGCCAGTATTACAACCAGGCGGGGCGTCCGCTGAACCCGGCGCAGGCGCCCGAGATTCCCTCGGTCGGCTCCGTGGTGGCCTACGAATTGGAAGGCCAGCGGCGTGCCAACGATACGTTCCCCACCTACATCGGCTGCAATCTGGACACCTCCGGCTGCGGCGCGCTCTCGACGGGCTTTCTGCATCCGAAGCATTCTGTGCTCGACATCAATCTAAAATCGGGCATGGGCGGTTCGGCGGTGGACGGCGAAGCGTTGAAGGTTCTGGAAGAGCGCTACCGGCTGTTGAACGAACTCGACGAAGCGGCGAAGAAAGCACGCGAGGCGCGCGGGCGGACGTTCACCTCATTCCGCGATTTTCAGGCCAGCGCCTATCAGGTGATGGGCGATCCACGCTGGCCGAAAGCGTTCCAGATGGCCAAGGAAGAGCGCGAGCGCTATGGCGACAACGAAGTGGGTCTGGGGTGTTTGCTCGCGCGGAACCTGATTCAAGCCGACGCCGGCACGCGCTACATCCACATCACTCACGCCGATTGGGATCATCACCGCAATATCTTCGAGCACTCGTCGAAATCCAATCACTACATCCGCTGCAACGAGTTTGACCGCGCCATGGCGAACCTGCTGCGCGACCTCTCGGCGGCGCCTTCTCCGCGCGGCGAGGGCAAGACGCTGCTCGACGACACGCTGGTCGTGATGGCCACCGAGTTTGGCCGCACGCCCGGCGCGTTGAACGGCATCAAGGGACGGCATCATTACAACCTCGCCTATCTGTCGCTCTACGCCGGCGGCGGCGTGAAGGGCGGACGCATCCTCGGCAAGACCGACGCCGACGGCGCGCAGATTGTCGAGACCGGTTGGAAGTACAAGAAGATGCAGCCGC
Source organism: uncultured Solibacteraceae bacterium (assembly GCA_964449665.1). Classification (GTDB taxonomy): domain Bacteria; phylum Acidobacteriota; class Terriglobia; order Bryobacterales; family Bryobacteraceae; genus JAFLBB01. The sequence goes on along the minus strand of CAYUZM010000220.1, from coordinate 3,890 downwards.
GCACGGAGAATCTGTACGCCTCTATTTACTCCGCAATGGGTATCGACTGGAAAAAGGAATTGACCAACACGCCCTCCAAGCGCGCCTACCGCTACGTGGACATCCTGGGCGCGACCGAGTTTGTCAGCGACGACGAAATCGCGGATCTGTTCGTCTGATGCGCGCGCTCATTCTCTTGCTCGCAACCGTCGCCTGCGCGGAAGACGGAATGGTGCTCGTCCCGGCGGGTGAATTCACCATGGGGCGGACCAAGCTCACCTCCGACGATAAAACGACGATGCGGCCGGTGGTTTTGCTCGACGACCGGCCGGACCACAAGGTGCGCATCTCCGCGTTCTGGTTGGACAAGACCGAGGTGACGCACGGGGCCTACGAGAAGTTCCTGACGGCCACGGGGCGCAAGGCGCCCTACCACTGGAAACTGCGGCCCGCCGCCGACGTGCCCGTCTTCAACGTCGATTGGGAGGACGCTCGCAGCTACTGCGCCTGGGTGGGCAAGCGTCTGCCCACAGAGGCTGAGTGGGAGCGCGCCGCGCGCGGCGGATTGGAAGCGGTGAGCTATCCGTGGGGCGACAAACCCGACCCCAAAGCCGCGCTCTTCAATGTGCAATCGGGCGCGGGCCCGGTGGCAAAGTTTCCGCCGAATGCCTACGGCCTTCATGACATGGCGGGCTCGGTGAGCGAGTGGACGGCCGACTGGTTTGAGCGCGAGTATTACGCGAAGTCGCCGGCCGAGAATCCGAAGGGACCCGAGAGCGGACAGTATCGCGGGATTCGCGGCGGCGCATGGTCGGACTCGGCCGCGCGCATCACGGTCTTTTTCCGCAACTGGGTGCGGCCGAATCAAACGACGCCAAACCTTGGGTTCCGCTGCGCGAAAGACTCGCGGTAGCGGGTTAGTCGGTGGAGTCCGGCAGCGCGTTCCACTTTTCCATGGTCATGTCGCGGCCCGGGTACACCACTTTCGTGAACGGCCACTTGGTTTTCACCCATTCGCGCACGGCGGATTCCAGCACGGGATCGAGTCCCACTTCCGCGCCCTGCTTGGTCACCCAGATGCGCACCTGCGCGTCGAAGCCGGCCTTGCGGCTGGGATTGATGTAGACGCAACCAAGCTCCTGTGACTTGTCGGCGGTAAGAATGCCCCACGAGTATGCGGTTTGGTTTTGGAACTCCCACTCGTGCCGCTTCAGCTCGCCATAGTCCTGCGGCTTGGTGATGTTGATTGAGCCGCTTTGTCCGGCGCGATCAACCAGCGCCTGGTAATCCTGCGTGAGGATGGTGGGTTCCAGAATGTTCCAGACGTAATCGTTGATGGCCGGCATGGGGGGCAGCAGGAAATCGGCCGGCACGAAGCGTGCTTTCTTGGAGGCAAAGGCGAGCGAAGTGGTGGGCGAGGCCGTGACCAACTCGGCCGAGCACATACCGGTGCCTTGCGCGCAGACGGCGTAGTGGATCCAGCGCGGCTCGTTGCCGGTGAACACGGCGGTGTATTCGTCACCCTGCTTGGTGAGAGGCACGGAAGCGTCCTTGCCGTTCAGCATGGCCTTCAACACGAGCGGGGCTTTGATCGACGGATTCAAGAGTTTCGCGCGGAAGGTGGTGGGTTCGCCCGGGAACCACGTGGCGAGATCCTCCACGAGGATGTCGGCGATGCCGTCGCCATCGAGATCGGACTTCTGCGCCTTGGTCATCCACGTGGGTGGAACGGCGGCGGCGATCTTGGAGGGAAGCATGCGCCACACATGTCCCCAACGACCGTTGGAGAGCCAGACCGAACCGTGGCCGGTTTTGATCGCATCACCGCCCGGGCCTTTGAACTGTTGCACGACTTTGTTCGCGATGGGATCGATGCGTGACAGAGGAATGGTGCGCGCGGTGACCCAGACCGAGCCTTCATCGGCGGCAATGTCGCCACCTGTGCCGGGAACACCGACTTCAATCGTGGCCGTGACGGCCTTCGTGTAGGGATCGATCTTCGTAACCGTGCCGTCGGCCTGATTGAGCGTCCACACATGGCCTTCGCCCACGGCCATGAAGCGCGGGTTCTTGCCCGTGGGAATCTTCGCGATGACAGCGTTGGTTGCGGGATTGACCACGCTGACCACGCTCGTTTCCGTGCTCGATACCCATACGAGGCCGAAGCCGTAGATGGCGGTGTACGAGCCCGACGGAAGCGGAATGGAAGCGACCGCGGCGTTGGTGGCCGGGTCGATGCGAGCGAGCGAAGTGCCCTGCGGTGTCGTGGGCATCCATACCGAGCCCGCGCCGAAGGCAATGCCGCCTTCGGTGTTCGCCGGGCCGACCGGAATCTTCGCAATCGTTTGATTGGTAGCCGTGTCGATGCGGTAGATCACGTTCTCTTCGCAGCTAGGAGCCCACAGGCTACCCGCGCCGATGATGAGACCGGAACAAGGCTTGGTCACCTTCACGCGCGCCACGACGGCGCTGGTGCGCGGGTCCATGCGCGCGACGAAGTCCTGCTGCTTGGCGTTGGTCCACATCATGTCTTCGCCGGCGATCAGCCAGTCCGGTCCGCCGCCGATCTCGTACTGGCCATCGGGTACGAGCATGGAGGTGTGATACTGCACGGCCGGGATGCCAGGCTTGGGCACCTCGGGAGGACGCTGCGCGGTTTGAGCCGCCAAAGTTGCCGCCGCAAGAACGAATGAAATGATTGCGCGCATATGCGAGTTCCCTTCCCTGCTAAGCGATGATTTCGTGGATGACTTCGCCGCCGATGTCGGTGAGGCGCATGTCACGGCCGCTGTAGTGGAAGCGGAGCTTGGTGTGATCGATGCCAAGCAAGTAGAGGATGGTGGCGTGCAGGTCGTGCACATGCACCTTCTTCTCGACGGCCTTGTAGCCGAACTCGTCGGTTGCACCGTAAGTGGTGCCGCCCTTGATGCCGCCGCCGGCGAGCCAGAGCGAGAAGCCGTGCGGATTGTGATCGCGGCCGTTCACCACGCCGCCCGCGGTTTCGTTGGCCGTTTGAATGGCGGGCGTGCGGCCGAACTCCGTGCCGCAGATGACCAGCGTGTCTTCGAACAGGCCGCGCTGCTTCAGGTCTTTGATCACGGCAGCGTAGGCGCGATCAGAGTCGAGCGCGAGCTTGCGGTAGGACATGATGTCGTTGTGCGCATCCCACGGGTCGCCCTTGCCGTAGTAGGTTTGCACCATGCGCACACCCTTTTCGGCGAGGCGCACGGCCATGAGCGCACCCAGCGCCGTGCTGCCGGGGCCGTAGAGATCGCGCACCGATTGCGGCTCCTTGGTGACGTCGAACACTTCCGGCGCCTCCATCTGCATGCGATAGGCGGTCTCCATCGACTTGATGGAGGCCTCCAGGTCCTGGTCCTTCTCCGTGAATTTCGCCAGGTGCATCTCGTTCAGCTTGCGCAGATACTTCACGTCGCGCGACTGGATGACGCCGTCGATATCGGCATTGGTGACGTTGGGAATGAGCTTCGATGCCTTCACCGGCTCGTCTTCCATGTAGGTGTTGTGCACCATCGTGCCTTGGTGCACCGCCGGCAGAAACGCCGAACTCCACAGCGGGCTGCCAATGGTAAGCGGCTCCGTGGGCGACATCACGACATAGCTCGGTAGGTTCGAGTTTTCCGTGCCGAGGCCGTAGCTGATCCACGAACCCATCGACGGGCGAATGAAGTTCGTCGATCCGCAGTGCAAAAACAGCGTCGCCGGACCGTGGGCAATCCCCTCAGTATGCATCGAGTGGATGAAGCAAAGGTCGTCGACATGGTGAGCGACCTCGGGGAACAGATCGCTGGCCCAGCGGCCGGTCTCGCCATGCTGGGCGAACTTCCAGAGCGGCTTCATCACCCGTTGCGAGCTCGGCTTGTCCTCGCCACTGTTGGCGATCTTGCGGG
>CAYUZM010000219.1:0-8065 GCA_964449665.1 uncultured Solibacteraceae bacterium | reverse complement strand
GCGTTCGATTGTGAACCGCGTTTGGCAGGGGCATTTTGGGACGGGGATTGTCGATTCGGCGAATGATTTTGGGCGGATGGGCGGGAGGCCGTCGCATCCGGAGTTGCTGGACTGGCTGGCGGTTTGGTTTCGCGATGAGGCGCGGGGTTCATTGAAGAAGCTGCACCGGTTGATTGTGACGAGCGCGGCTTACAGGCAGTCGTCGGCGCAGCGCGAGGATGGGGCGAAGGTGGACGCGGAGAACCGGCTGTTGTGGCGGATGAACCGGACGCGGCTGGATGCGGAGGCGCTGCGTGATTCGATGCTGGCGGCGGCGGGGAAGCTGGATTTGACGATGGGTGGTCCGGCGGTGCGGATGTTCTATTTCAAGGACGATCATTCGCCGGTGTACGATTATGCGCGGTTCGATCCGGATAGCGAGGGGGCGTACCGGCGGAGTATTTACCGGTTTATTGTGCGGAGTGTGCCGGACCCGTTTATGGACCGGCTGGATTGTCCGGACCCGTCAGTGTTGACGCCGAAGCGGTCGGTGACGATTACGGCGATTCAGGCGCTGGCGGTGTGGAACAACCCGTTTGTGTTGCGCATGGCGCGGCACTTTGCGGAGCGGGTGGAGACGGGGAGCGCGGCGGGCGGCGGTGTGGTTGATGGCGGCGCGGGGAGCGGGGGCGCAGGCGCGAATCGGGAGAGGAGGGTATCCGAGGCCGTGCGGCTGGCGTTGGGGCGCGAGGCGCGGGCGGATGAGTTGCGGGAGTATACGGCCTACGCGGCGAAGCATGGCATGGCGAATCTGTGCCGGGTGTTGTTTAACACGAATGAGTTTGCGTTTGTGGATTGATGGGAGCGACGACGATGCATAGGCGCGGGTTCCTTTTGAAGACGGGCGGCGGTTTTGGCGGGCTGGCGCTGGCTCATCTGTTGGGGCGCGAGGCGAGCGGGGCTCCGAAGGGGCGGGCGGAGTTCAATGGCGGGCTGCATCATAGGGCGCGGGCGAAGCGGGTGATCCAGTTGTTCATGTCGGGTGCGGCGAGCCAGTGCGACACGTTCGACTACAAGCCGTCGCTGGTGAAATTGGCCGGGCAGAAGTGGGACCCGGGCGAGAAGGTGGAGTTGTTCCAGAGCAATCCGGGCGTGGTGATGCCGAGCCCGTGGGGTTGGAAGCAGTATGGGCAGTGCGGGAAGTGGGTGAGCGACCTGTTTCCGCATACGGCGGGGTGCGTGGATGACATCGCGTTTGTAAGTTCGATGATTGCGAAATCGAACATACATGGGCCCGCAACGTTTATGCAGAATACTGGTTTTATTCTGCCGGGGTTTCCCAGTGCCGGGGCGTGGGTATCCTATGCGTTGGGGAGCGAGAGCGAGAACCTGCCCGAGTTTGTGGTGCTGCCGGACCCGCGGGGGATGCCGCCGAACGGGGCGGCGAACTGGTCAGCCGGATTCTTGCCGGCGGCGCATCAGGCGACGTCGATACGAGTGGGGACTCCGACTCCGGTTCACGACCTTTTTCCGCCGAAGGAGAACGGGTTCATCACGGGCGCGAGTGAGACGGAGGGGCTGGCGTTGTTGGGGAAGGTGAATCGCGAGTATGCGAGGGCGCGGGCGGGCGATTCGCGGTTGGAGGCGCGGGTGGCGTCGTATGAGATGGCGGCGCGGTTGCAATTGAGCGCGCCTCAGGTGTTGGATGTGGGAAGCGAGAGCGAGACGACGCGGAAGCTGTATGGCTTGGACGATGCCGTGACGGCGGACATGGGGCAGCGGTGTCTGGTGGCGCGGCGGCTGGTGGAGCGCGGGGTGCGGTTCGTGCAGGTTTGGAGCGGGGCGGACAACGGGTTTCCGCGGAGGAATTGGGATAGCCACGAGAATCTGGCGAAGGACCATGGGGAGTTGGGGACGGCGCTCGATAAACCTGTGGCTGGGTTGTTGCGGGATTTGAAGGCGCGGGGGTTGCTGGAGGACACGATCGTATATTGGACGACGGAGTTTGGGCGGATGCCGTGCAGCCAGGGGAGCAAGGGGCGGGACCATAATCCGTTTGGGTTCACGTCGTGGCTGGCGGGGGGCGGTGTGCGCGGCGGGGTGACGTTTGGGGCGACGGATGAGTGGTCGTACGAGGCGGTGGAGAAGCCGGTGTATTGCTATGACGTGCATGCGACGGTGCTGCACTTGATGGGGATCGATCATACGCGCTTGACTTACCGGCATAATGGGATCGACCGGCGGCTGACGGATGTGCATGGGCATGTGATGGGGGAGTTAGTAAGTTAGGGGGCGGAGGAATGAGCCACAGATGAACACAGATGGACACAGATTATGAAGCTGAGATTGTGGGTTGTGGTTGTGATGGTGGCGGGGTCCGTGTTCGCGCAGAGCGTGATCGAGGAGCCGTTGGCCGCTTGGCGGCAGTTGGCCGTGGTGACTTTGGGGGCGGACCTGCATCATGTGCAGGGGATCGATGTGGAGGGCGGGCGGTTGTGGGTTTCGTCGGTGGATGCGAAGGCGGGCAAGGGGTATTTGTCGTTGTTGGATGCGGGGAGCGGGAAGCTGTTGCAGCAGGTGGAGGTGCAGGAGGGGAAGCGGATTCATGCGGGCGGGTTGCAGTTGGATGGGGATTCGGTTTGGGTGCCGGTGGCGGAGTATGACCGGGATGGTCCGACGACGGTGCAGCGGCGAAACAAGCGGACGCTGGAGTTGGAGAGCAGCTTTGAGGTCGGGGATCACATTGGGTGTGTGGCGGCGGGGGCGGATCGGTTGATGGGTGGGAATTGGGATAGCCGGATTGTGTATACGTGGTCAAAGGAGGGGCGGGAGTTGGGGCGGAAGGGGAGTCCGAGCGGGGCGAATTTTCAGGACTTGAAGATTGATGGGGCGCTGATGGTGGGTTCGGGGAATGTGGGGCGCGCGGAGGCGGGCGTGGCGGGGGCGATTGAATGGTGGGACCCGGGCAGTTGGAATATGGTGCGGCGGATTACGGTGGGGGTGACGGATCACGGGAAGCCGTTCACGCATGAGGGGATGGCGTGGCGAGGTGGGCGGTTGTATCTGCTGCCGGAGGATGCGCCTAGCCGGTTGTTTGTGTTTGCGCCGAGGGGGAAGTAGGGGGAGATTATCTGAACGCGCCGAGGCGCGTATTCGTCAGGCAGTGTCGGATGGGTGCGACGATGATGGCCGGACTTATTGCGGTGGTAGGTGCGGAGTTGGCGGGTGCTTGTAGCTGCGGGGGGACATGGGACCCTTGCGAGTATCTTCGCGTTGCGTCCGACGTCGTGGTGAGTGAGGTGGTGTGGGACACGGGATGGCTAGGTGTCTTTCCGGTGAGGGTTGTAGAGGTTTTGAAGGGTGAATTGAAGCCGGGGAGTATCGTCTTCGTTTGGGGTTCCGGGCGCAACGATGTGCGACGGGGTGAACGGCTGTTGCAGTTCCGGGAGAAGGGTGGAGATTTTCAGATTCGGTGCTGTGGTCCGACGTATTGGGCGGACCAGCACGAGCATTGGCTGGAAGCGATGAGAAATGCGATTCGCGGCGGGCCTCCGATGTTGGTGGGGAAAGTTTTGAATTTTCAGAATCGAACGGGGAGTTTTGGGCTGGAGGGCGTGAAAGTGGATGCCGAGTGCGGCGGGCGGGGCGGGAGCGCGGTGACCAATGAGAGTGGACAGTTTGTGATTGGATCAATGGGAGAGGGCCGTTGTGCGATTCGGTTAGAAAAGCCTGGCTACGCGGAAGCTGAGCTTTGGAAGGGACGCGAAGTTGTGTTGAGTGCGTCTTGCGTGGCTCCGACCTTTGTGATGCGGTGATGATGAAGAAGATCATGCGGCGATTCGAATTTGCACCACGCCCCGCGAAGTTGAAATGGCTGATGGATTCCGATGCGGCGGTTCGGTGGCAGGTGATGCGGGACATCATGGGCGAGGCGGCGGGTGTGGTGGCGGGCGAGCGGGCGCGTGTGTCGACGGAGGGCTGGGGAGCGCGGCTGCTGGAACGGCAAGGGGCGGATGGTCACTGGGGCTCGGCGAAAGAAGACCGGGGGTTACTGACGACGCTTTACTCGCTTGCTGTGTTGAAGGACATGGGGCTCGATCCGGAGAGTGAGCAGGCACGCAAGATGATGAAACGGGTGGAGGAGCGGTTGGTGTTTACCTGGCTGGATGGGCGGCCGTTCCTGGACGGTGAGACATAGCCTTGCATTAACGGCAGAATTCTTGGGATTGGCGCCTATTTTCAGAAGCCGAACGATGCTTTGGCGCGGCAATTGTTGGGCGAGCAGCTTGACGATGGGGGCTGGAACTGCGAGGCGTGGCCGTTTGAATCGCCGAAGCGGCCTCCGAGCGTGCGCTCGTCGTTTCACACGACGATTTGCGTGCTAGAGGGGTTGCTCGAATACGAGCGGGCGGGGGGCGGGACGGCGGCGATGAGGAAAGCGCGCAAGCGGGGCGAGGAGTATTTGCTGGAACGTGGGATGTTCCGGTCGCTGCGGACGGGGGAAGCGATCGATAAGCGGTGGCTTCGTTTCTCGTTTCCGACTTACTGGCACTATGATGTGCTGCGCGGGCTCGACTATTTGAGGAGCACGGGCGTACAGCCTGATGAGCGCGTGAAGGATGCCATGGAGGTGGTGTGGGCGCGGCGGCACTAGAATGGGCGTTGGCCGATGAACCTGCTGCATCCGGAACGGATTCCGCTGGAGATGGAGACGGAGGTTGGCGGGGCGAGCCGGTGGAATACGTTGCGAGCATTGCGGGTGTTGCGGTGGTATGCGGGGGCGGAGAGGTAGGCGCGGGGCTGCGGGATTCGCGAGTTGGGTGGCAGGGGAGGGCCGGGGGCGTTGGGGCGAACGAGAATGGGCCGCCAATTCATGCCGATGGAAGCGGATAGAAGATGGTGAATGGGATGTTATAGCTGGCGGCGGATGGGTTGTTAGAGTTGGGGGTAGATGGGTTTTAGGGCTGGGTAGAGTTGTGTGTAAGTGGCGTATCCGCGGGAGTAAGTTTCGGCGGTGGCGGGGTTGGGCGTGGTGGTGGCGGTTTCGCGGATGGCGGCTTGGCAGGCGGCTTCTACAGATGAGTAGTGGCCGGTGCCGACCATGGCGAGGAGCCCCGCACCGTAAGCGGAGCCTTCCTGGGTTTCGAGGGTGGCGATGGTTTTGTTGAACGCGTCGGCGAAGAGCTGGCGCCACATGGGACTTTTCGCTCCGCCCCCGGAGAGGCGCACCTTGTCGACTCGGGCTCCCATTTTTTCAATTAGGACCAGGCAGTCTTTTTGCGAGTAAGTGACTCCTTCGAGGAGTGCGCGGACCATGTCGGCTCGGGTGTGGCGGGCGGTGAGGCCGATCCAGGCGGCGCGGGCGTAGGCATCAATGTGGGGGGTGCGCTCGCCCATGAGGTAGGGCATCCAGAAGAGGCCCTGAGAAAGCGGGGGCGCGGTGGCGGCGAGGGCAGTGAGCGAGTCGTAGGATTCGTTGGGCGCAAGCTGGTTGCGGAACCACTGGAGCGAGAGGCCCGCGCCTTGGGTGACGCCCATGACGTGCCACTTGTTGGGGACGGCGTGGCAGAAGGTGTGGACGCGGCCGTCGGGGTCGTAAGCGGGCTGATCGAGATGGACGAAGACGACGCCGGAGGTGCCGAGGGTGTCGCTGGCGATGCCGGATTCGACGATGCCGTTGCCGACCGCAGAGCTAGCCTGGTCGCCTCCACCTCCGGCGACGGGGGTGCCGGGCTTGAGGCCGGTGGCAGCGGCGGCGGCTTCGCTGATGCGGCCGGAGATTTCGGGCGATTCGTAGACGCGGGGGAGGATGGCAGGATTGAGCTTGAGCCCTTCGAGCATTTCGCCGGACCAGCAGCGGTGGCCGACATCGAGAAGCGCAATGCCGGAGGCGTCGGAGGCTTCGGTGGCGTATTCACCGGTGAGGCGGAAGCGGACGTAGTCCTTGGGGAGGAGGACGTGGCGGATGCGGGCGAAGTTTTCGGGTTCGTGGTCGCGGACCCAGAGGAGCTTGGGGAGAGTGAAGCCGGTGAGGACGGGGTTGGCGGTGAAGCGGACGACGTTGTCGCGGCCGAGGGCGGAGTGGACGTGATCGACCTGGACCTGGGAGCGCTGGTCGCACCAGATGAGAGCGGGGCGGATGACGGCGTCGGATTCATCGAGGAGGGTGAGGCCGTGCATTTGGCCGGAGAGGCCGATGCCCGCGACCTGGCCGCCCGTGATGCCGGCTTGGGCGAGGACGCCGCGGATGGCGGCCTGGGCAGCGTCCCACCAGTTTTCGGGGCGCTGTTCGGCCCAAAGCGGGCGGTGCATGATGATGTCTTCGTGGGCGGCGGTGAAGCCGTGGGTAACCTGGCCTTCGGGGTTGAGGAGAAGGGCGCGGGAGCCGCCGGTGCCGATGTCGATGCCGAGCCAGAACATAAGAGACGATGCTAGCAGAGCGGGTGTGGGGGGGTTGAGCGGGGTGAGCAGGTTGCGCGGGTGGGGCGGCTGCGCGGGTGAGTTGCCCTTCTCACGGTTGATTGAGAGCGTAAGCGGCTCGCCGCAAGTTCATGCGGGCGGGCTGTGGCGCTGCTGGCACGGTGGGCGCGAGCGGTGTTGGAATCGCATAGAGAAAAGACTCTGATTCGGGTTTGGAGGGGTCTGGCGATATTACATCATGAGCAACACCAAGTTGAATCCCGAGCAGATCGTTTCCACACGGCTTTCCGAGCTTGGATACAGGCATAGCCGCATACCCAAACCAGAACAACGATTGGGGAAGACGCCCGACTTCCGTATCTTTGATCGAGGAGGCCGACCATTTGGATACGTCGAGGTGAAGACTATCACGGGTGGAAATGACCGGGGAGGTTTGAGCGAGGATCAAGGTGCGCAGCGGCTCGCGGATCGAATCGTTACCGCTTCTCGCCAACTGAACGCGCCCACGGACAGCCACCTCCGGTGTCGGATCCTCGCGATTGTCAACCAGGATGACCAGCTAGATGTGTATGACATGATAGGACTCTTGCGGAATCGCATGATCCATTTCCCCGACTACCCAGTAGCGCCGCCCCTTTGCGCAAACCGATATCGGCGGTTGCAGACCGCGTTCGCCCGGATCGATCGATTTCTTTGGATCGATGATGGATTCGACACTACGTACCTAATTTGTAGGAACGCGGCACGAGTGGACGTCCTAGGAAGAACGACGGACTAATGATCAGACAGGCGTACGACCTGGCGCTCTAGCCGATGCGATGCGCTAGGCCGAGATCGGCATGTCGAAAGCGGCGTTCTGTTCGTCGGCGAGGACTTCGAAGATGCCGGACAGGTAGGCGCGCGATTCGGCGTCGTTGCCGGATTGGGCGGCATGGGCGCAGCGGGCGATGAGGGCGTCGAGCGCTACCGAATGGGAAGCGGGCAGGACATGGATTTCTTTTACGGGCATGGATTCTCCTCCACGGTTGAGTCTGGCGATGGAGTCCTCTGTGGGACTGCGACCGGGAGAGGAGCGGACCTCCGAGTTCCGCGCCTTGCTCCCGGTTCATCGCTCTTGCATAGACAAGCGGCGAATCTGGGAGTGGCGGATCAAGAAGGGCCAATTTTTTTGTGGGGCTGGAGAAATGAGGAGTTGTAAAAACGAGGCGGGGGGTGGTTAACAGTTACTGCTTCAGGAGCGGCGGTGGGGACGTGGGCATCGGACACGGCGGGCGGCTTGTCCCACGGGGGACTTGGATGGGCGGAAAGTCAGTCGAATGGGAAATGGCGCGGCGGGCTCCCTAAGAACGAGTCCACCGCGCCAATATCGAAGCGGAAACCAGGTTAGGCTGAGCGCCTCATCTGGTAGGCATCGACGCGGTATTGCGAATCGGCATGAATGGATAACCGGTTCGCCGGTGAACCGGCCAGGAGTTCAAAAATGCGCGTGAGGTGATCACGCGATTCCTGAACGTTGCCCAGACGGACGGCTTGATCGGCCTGATCCAAGAGGCGTTCCATCTGGTTGTTTTTTGAACCGCCGGGAGGCTCAGACTCCGTGGCGATCGGTGCGGTATTGACAAGTTCTGATGACTTGTTCATTTCCATAGTTTTTTCACCTCCTCAC
>CAYUZM010000218.1:0-8070 GCA_964449665.1 uncultured Solibacteraceae bacterium | reverse complement strand
CCCCGACTGACGGCGTGCCGGAAGCTTGTGCTGTGCAAGAGAACGGTAACGGCGGCCTTGCGAACACTGCAAGGAACGCATCTCCGGTGCCAAGAATCGGTACGGCGGGCGGAGGCGCGGCGTCATGCGTACCACCAGCCAGATAAACTCGAGAGCTGTCGACGGCGACCGCAGCGCCTTCGTCAGCAATCACCGTGCCATGGTAGGTCGTGAAAAGCCAGGATCCCGCTCCGTTGTGAGGCAGGGAAAAGGCAGCCGAAAACGCGTCACTGGCCCCGCCGCCGTAGGTCGGCTGAGCAGAGTCTTTTAGCGGCAAATCACTGGAAGTTGTGGTCCCCGCAACGAAGGCCGTATTGTCAGAGATAGCCAGGCTGTTGATTCGGTCGTTCCCTCCCCCGCCAACATAGGTTCCGTATGAGAATGCTCCGGCTTGCACTGACGGCGAAATGGCAATGAGAAAACCATCGGTACCTAGCCCAGCCACGGATTGGGGGCCGTTTGCCGGTGTCGGAAAAAGATTTGCTGACGTGGTCTTTCCGGAAACGACGATTGATTCGCCAAACTTCGCAATGCTCAACCCGGTGTCGTCGCCTCCTCCGCCAACATAGGAAGCCGCGTTTATAACGCCTGATGAGTTAAATCGCAAGACAACTGCTTCGACGCCACCGCGTGAAGTGCCCTGGTAGAACGTCGTGCTCGGGAGACTCTGCAATCCGCGATCGTCACCGGTCACCCACACCCAGTTGGCTCCGGCGGCTTCGAAGTCGCTCACGATATCGTTCAGAGTGACATTCGGCACTGGACCGTAGGTCGCAAGGAGTCCGGAACCAGTCGAGTTGAGGACCAACACGCTGGCAGAGGAGAGGCCGTTCACCGGGATATGTGCCGAGGAACCGCCGAACCCAAGCATAACTCCGCCCGCACTCGAAGCGCCGGCTAAGTACGCCGAGTAGAGTAGGGCCGTTCCATTGCTGTCTAACTTGAAAGCGAATGCAAAAGGAGCCGCCGGATTTTCCGCCGCACGGAACGCCCCAGGTGTCGTCGGGAAATCTGCCGAGCTGGTGGTTCCAGCCACCACGACTGTGTTGTCGTTCAGCGCAACGGCCAAATCGTCCGGATAGTCGTCACCTTGGCCGCCGATGATCGCCAGGTATTGCAGTGACGTGCTGTCGGCGTTGAGCTTCGCCACGTAAATTTCGTTCTGACCGGAGCGGGAACCGGCCGTGAATGCCACGGGTCCGCCCGCAAATGTGGAACTGGTCGTTTTGCCCGTGATATATACGTTTCGCGCCATATCTAATGCCATTCCCGCGACGTTCTCAAATCCCGTGCCGCCGAGATAGGCCGAGTACTGTACGACGGGATCAATGACCAGCGTCTTTGATTGGTCGTACGCGCCTAGCTCGAACGCAACGATACCGTCGTCATAGGCGCGGAACCGGGCCGGCACTTCGAGCCTGCGGCCTTCGAGAATCTGGTAAGCCACGGGCTTTCGCAGACGGACCTGCTCGCTGTCCGCTTCGAGGACAAGGTCGTCATCTTCCATCCACATTCGGTCTTGTCCGTTGAAGTCAAGGCGCAGTTGTAATGGGTCGCCGCCCGGAGCGACAACAAAGTCGAACTCCAATTTGCGCCCATTGCCATAGAAGTCGAGATCGACATGACGATACAGTTGATGTGCACGAACACGCGAAAAGTGGGGAACTCCCGTCGTCCATTTCGACGCGTCGCGCCCCATGAAATAGCTAGTAACACCTGGCTGCTCCCCGTCAGCAGCAAACCGTGCCGCCGGGTTCGCTCCTAGCCAGCGCACGGAAATCCGGCGTGATGAGCCCAACGTTAGATCCGCGCCATCAGCCGTCAAGTGCAGCGCTGAAGCTCCGGATCGCGAAAGGAATTTCACTTCAGGCGGGGCCTGCCCGCGGTTTGGCTCGAAATAGAGGGGCAGCTCCAGACGGGAAGATGGAGACAATTGGGCCTGCGCAGCCGTGAAACCGGCGAGTAGTAAGAACGCAGACAAGCTACCGGTAGCGCGTGAGACAAGTGCCATGAGTGATTTGGATTTGTTAATTTTTAGCCCGTGGTCCTGGGAAGGCTTCGAGTAGTATAACTTGCCGACCCTTTAGAGCGATGTAATCGCCGATCATTCTTTTCCTGAACGGTCTGCAACGGCTACGATTTGGCGAAACATCTCGAGATTTTGGGAAATGATACGTTTCGGCGAAGAGTAAACGGAGGCCCGTTCACGCGCCGCTATTGATAAGGCTTCCTGCCGCCGTTCATCCCGGAGAATCTCGCGCAACTTTCGAGTGAGGTCGTCCAAGGACCCATTGCGAAACACCAGTCCGGATTCGCCGGTGACTTCCGGCAGAGCGGTTTCGTCCGCGACGATCGGCACAGCACCGGCGGCCATTGCTTCCAACGCCACGAGACCGAATGACTCGAACCGGGATGGAATCAATATCACGCGCGCCCGGCGATAGAGCCGTTGGATGCCGGCCGCATCAAGGACGCCATGGTAGTTGTATCGGCCCGGAAATGCTTTCAGCAACTGCTCGCACACGTCCCAGGCGGTGGAAGCGCCCGAGGGCATGTTAGCGCCGGCAAACTCGATCTTCCACTCCGGAAACTCTCCGGCGAGCGCCGCGAAAGCGGCCGCAGCCAGGTCCGGCGCCTTGTGGCCCGGTACCATCCTGCCCGCGAAGATCATAAGTTTCTCGCGGGAGGTAAGAGGTGGCCCAGCGCCCAGATTCTCCGGTTCCGAAAGTAGTGGAATCACTGCCGTACACTCGGGGGCACCCGGAAAGTCCTCGCCCGTCATCCGGTCGATGAAAGCGGACGCCGACACACGCGCGTGTGCGCTTCGGATACTCAAGCCTTCCAGTTGTTGAATTAGGAGGGAAGCCGGCCAATCGACCAACTTTCGCCGCACCAGCGAGTGATATGTGGTGTGGTAGCGGGTGACGGTTGCGCATCGGCCGCGAAGGAGCAGGTTGACCAGCGAGTTGATTCCCAGATGCTCATGGCCTTCCACCAAATCGAATGGTTTGGCACGATGACGGAGTCTGACGCGCGCCGCCATCGCGACGGCGAGCGAGAGCGCGAACAGGCCGATGAAGCGCGCACCCATTCCCCCAAGGTCGCCTCCGGCACGCTTGCCAACGATCCATTTTCGAGGGATGACGCGGTGTATGAGGATGCCGTCTCGCTCTTCCATTCTGTCTTCGGTAAGGCCCTGCGTAAACACTTCCACGTCGTGGCCCGCTTCGCGTAAGCCCCGAGCGAAGGCAGCGTAAAAAGTGCCGATGCCGCCCCAAGCCGTTTCCGGCGGATACTCCCGGCTGACAATCGCGATCCTCACGGAATTCCTACTGGCCCACTTCCGCCAGAGCCCTTAGAAAGGGGTGGCCGTGGCGGCGTGATTGGAACCCGCGGGTATCGACGGACAGCAACAACCTGCGCACAGTCGAATCCTCATAAAAGACTTGCTCCTCAATCTCCGAATCCGCCACTAGCAATATTTTCAGATAGTCACGATACATCTTTCGCGAGAAATGGAAGGCATGAGTTCCAAGCGCGTTCGAAGTAGGCGCAACGTCCAATCGTACGGCAGCGGACTCGTCATCGGAGATGTAGTGATGCGTTTCGAGCAGCAGCATCTCACGAGCGAGACAGATCATGCGCGCGAGGTAGTAAAACGGGAAGAAAAAGTGCTCATGCAGCGACGCGCCCCATACGATGTCGTGAGGTGTGTTGTAGGTGCCCAAATCGGCTGCTTGAAACGTCGCGTTCCGCGCCTCCAGAACTGAGGCGCAGAATTCAGCCCGGGAAGCGTTGGCGGCGTCGATATCGATTCCCGTTACGTGGCTTGCTCCACGCGCCGCGAATTCCAGTGCAAAGAAACCGCACGAGCAGCCGACATCGAGCACTGATTTTCCGGTGAACGAAGGAAGCAGGTGTTTCAACCTGTCGTATTTGGGCTGTGGGCGGAGGCGGGGCGCGTCCTCCGGACGCATCCCAGGGAACAGATTGTCCCATGCGGGATCGTTGACCACACAAGCAGGATCGTCTGTCGTCGCAACTCCATACCGTGGAAAGTCGATACGTTGATACCATCGCCCGCGCCGGACGATCTCCTGCTTAAGTGTTTCAATGTCTTGTGTCACGTGACCTCTCGATCTTCTTTTTGCTAATTCAGATGGAATGACTGCGGAAAGGATAGATTGCAGCTCGGTGAACGCTGCCTCCTCCCGCTCCAGCAGTCGCGGCTTGGTTGCGGGATCCCGAAGCAAGGACAAGAGAGTGTCCGCAATCTCTTCCGGCTCCGCCTCCGCCACGTGCCGCCGCGGCAGCCCGAGCTCATCCAACATGGCCGCACGGGAATCGTTTCCCACGGCAATCGCAGGCGCCCCCGCGCCGGCCAACAACATGGCGCCGTGGATGCGATTCAAGACGCCGCCTGCGCACTTCTCGTAGAAAGAGAAATAGTCCTGATACCTGGCTGAATGAAACACCGGCCGATCCGGGAACAGCAGTTGCAAAGCTTTGAGCTCCGCCGCGTCATGAGCTACTAAGACGGTTTCTTGCCCCTGGGACCGAAAGATCCTGTCTAATTCACGAAAGCGCAGTGCCCACGACCCTTTTTCGCAACGGCCATCTAAGTCGTAGTGTCCGCCCAGCGGCATGAAGTTCAGGGCGATTCGGCTCGCTGTCTCCGGCCGCGAGTAGCCACGGCGCCATGCATGAATCGACGCACAGGGCAAGCGAAAGCATTTAAGACCAAGCTGCGCGTGAATCTCCTCCGCGATGTGGTCGCGTACTGTGGTCACGGCGGAAAGGGAGTGGATTCCCCGAATGAATGCAGCGCACTCGGCGTCGTTTGTTACTTGGGCGGCCGAGCCGTCATAGCGTTGGCAGGCTCCCGCGGCAATGTTGAGCACAAGCTTGCCCGGCGTCCTTCGCAATCGAGCACGCCAAAGAGGTTGGACCCATTCGGCGCTGCTGCACTTTTGACCGGGAGCAGGCCCAAGATTCCAGTAGACAGGCGCGCCGGCTTGAACGACCAAGTCGGAGTCCAGAATTTTGTCGGCGAGAGGAGGCCCCTCATCCTCGGGATAGTGAGTCCGGCAGCTTGCGTCCGCGTCGTGCTTGTGCACGAGATAGCCTTGGTATTCAATGATTCCCGAAAGCGCCGCGCGAATTCCTTCCCGGACGAAATCGTCGCCGACGTTAGTTCCACGAGTGGATATAAAAGAGCATCTCAACATGAGAGCGATCAGGAATTGCGCCGCATCCAAAAGCTGCCCGGCAGGCAATTTGCTGGACTGTATGCAGGAAAGACCCGGCTCAGCTCGTCGGGATGCCGGCGATGCAGATATGACCCCGCCCACATGACCTGAAAAGCGTTGTTGAAGAGAAGAAACCCGTGGAGAAGCTGCTGCTCATTCCAAAACACATGTTCCTCGCGGATCCACTCCACCGGATAGGAGCCGGGAAGGAATATGTCATGGACATGGATGATCACTCCGGGATTTAAGGCAGGAAGAATCTCGAGATAAAGCAGTTCTACATCACTCCCTGTCTTTAGTACATGTGATGAGTCAATGAAGAGTATGTCGTTTCCCTTGAGCGTTCTGAATAACTCCGGATCTACCTCTTGCACTCGACTTCGTAAGATCTGCGAGAGTCCGGGAATGTCAGACCGGAAAAGATCGTTGGGATAAGGCTCGATCGCCGTGAACTCGCATGGCACGCCATCCCGCTTGCGATTTGCCTCGCATGCAGCCGCCGTGATGAGAGTTGTGTATCCGGAACCAATCTCGATTACGCGGGCCGGTTTGTGACGCCGGATCATACAGTGCAGAACCTCGGCATCACAGCTTTCAAACACACCGTTGCGGTAATGGAAGCCTTGCGGATTCGTGGATGTTTCGGAAAACCTTTCGTACTCCGGCCGAAATTGCGCGAAATCAGCGAGAAGCTCAAGTTGAGCACCTTCGCGCATCTCGACGCCGCGCATGCTGAAGGTACGGTTGAGATCTCCAGCACTCAATTGCCTGGTGTCCGGCATCGGACAGTAGTAGTGATTGGGCGCGAGGTTGAATCCAGATGATTGCCAGGAGTTGAAATGGCGCCGGTAAATGCTGTCCTTGCCCCACGTCCATTGCGTATAAGCCGGCAGAATCCGCTTGAGCAGCCGCGCGAAGCTCTCCTGGTTTTCAGGCTGCGCGGCATATTGTACGATTTCCTCTTCAAACCGATCACGGTTCGGCACCGACGGTCCTCCCTTGGTTTCACGGCTTCGCTGCTGGTCTGCCAGCGATTGAAACAACTTTTCGTAATTGCCCGCAAAAGTCGAAATGGAGAATCGCCATTCGGCGCGCTCCCGCCCTATCTGTCCCATTTTGGCTCTCTGCCCGGCATCCATACTCACAAACTCTTGCATCACGGCCGCGAGGTCCTGAGGACTTGACTTCCGCTTGAGCAGCCGACCGTTTCCGTTGTCGGTGACTTCCTCGGGGATTCCCCCCACGTCGATCGCGATTACCGGGCAACCGCATGCCGCCGCCTCAATAGCCGTATAGGGGAGATTGTCTGCCTCGCTCAATAGCAGCATGCAGTCGACGGCCGACAGAAGATCGGCGATCTTCTCGCTCTCGGCTACGTATCCGACTGACATGACAGATACCCCAGGCAGTCGTCGCCTCAATTCGTCTGAGCCGTTCCCCACCAACACCAACAACGAACCTGCGGGCAGTCCGAACTGCTGTACGGTTGTAGCTAGCCGCTCCGCACCCTTTCTCGGGTCATGCAGATTCGCCGCGAAGAATAGAAAACAGAACTGGTCCTGCGGGAGCCCCAAAATCGCACGTGACTTCCGGCGATCGTTGGGTCGAAAAACCGACAGATCAACTCCATTCGGAATGACCGTGATCGGAAATCGGCGCAACACCGTCTTCGCGGCACGATCCGCCAGCCATTGCGACGGCGTAACGATTTGAACATGGTCCGCCCGAGAAACCGTCATCGCAGCGCGTTTCAGACTCAGGTTGACCCGGGTAAGATCGTGGCCTCCCAAAACAGGGCGAATTTCATTTGCCAATTGCGGGCACGAGCCACAGGAACGCATCCAGCGGTCGCAGTCGTAGGTATAGACGCAGTCGCCGGTCAAGAGAAACTCGTCGTGGAGTGTTAACACAACCGGCTTAGATCTCGCCAGAACCGGCACGGTCCAAAAGTTCCAGTAGCACCCATGCATGTTGTGAATGTTTACGACGTCGGCACTGCGAAATTCATGGCGCCGGATGGCGCGGAAAGGGGTTAGCAAGAGCGTCTCAGTGAGACCGAGACCGTTACGCAAAACCGTCCACGCCTTGGACTCAATCGACGCGTACTGAAGAGGATGAACGTCCGGATCGTCCGAGAGCCGCCGCCCGACGATGAGGCTGCTCTTGTGGCCCCGCGCCCTAAGTGCGCGGTGTAAATCGAACGAACAGCGCTCAGCTCCGCCTATTAGGTCAGTGGTGTTGACGAAGCAAAGATTCACTTTCCGACCCTTTGGCGCCGCCAAATAAGCAACCTCCACTTCACACCCAGATATCCCCGGTGGCATTTCTTCAAGGCCGCCAGCACCAGCGTCGACCGCGCGACCGTTTCTAGTCCAGTAAAGATCGCACGGGGGGAGATCACGAAGCCAGGCCAATACCGAAGGGATCTGAACAAAAGGCCGCGAACTGCGCCCGGTTGAATTCCGTTTAGTTCAAAGTGTTCCGCTACATCAAGAAGCTTCGTTGCCACATGCCGATTCGCCGCGAAAGCGGTTTGCAAACGGCGCTGGAACGGTAGATTCATCCAATATTTCCGGCTAACTTGAAACTCTTCCAAATACATTATATGGGTGGAACTGCCCGTTTTTGTTTCAGGCATCAACCGAAATGCAGCCAATGTCTTGTCCAATATGTAGATTTGAGTCTTATGTGCAATCCGCAGCCACATTTCATAGTCAATCACCATGTGGATCTATTGATCGAAAAGGCATACGTCGCCGAAAAGGCTTTTCCGCCGAAAAGC
>CAYUZM010000217.1:0-8100 GCA_964449665.1 uncultured Solibacteraceae bacterium | reverse complement strand
CCGCCATCAAACCGCGCGTGACGCTGCTGGGACTCTCCGGCGAATACGAAGGCCAACGGCTACCCTTGATGGCGCAGGGGCTCACGTTTGGGCGCGATGCGGCCGTGTCGAATATCGTTTTCGCGCCGGCCACGCCCGGCATCAGCAAACGCCACTGCCGCGTGTACTTCCAGCAGGGCCGCGTCTTTGTCGAGGACACCTACTCCTCGAACGGAACGTTTCTGGGCAACGGCACGCGCATTCCGGCGGGCGAGCCGCGAGAGATCCAGAGCGGCGACGAGATCCGGCTCGCCGATGAGCGGAACGCCTTCCGCCTGGAGCGCACGTAATGGATTTCCTGGAGCGCGTTGCACTTTGGGCGGTGGTGATTGTCTGCGTCGTGCTGCTGCGCCTGTTGATTCGCGCGGTGCGGCGCGGCGGAGGTCGCATGCCCGCGCCGCCGCCGAATGTGCCGCTGGCGCACCCGCCCATCCCGCACGCGCAGACGCCGCACCCGCAGATTCCGCACCAGCAGGCGCCAGCCCAGGCCGCGTCGCCCTACGTCCCGCCGCCTCCAATCGGCCCGCCGCCCGCGGCAAGGCCCGTGGCGCAAACCAAGCCGCCCGGCGCCGCACGGTTCGAAATCGTTGGGCTCTCGGGCGAGTACGCCGGCCAGCATTTCCGGCCCGGCGACACCGAACTTGTCTTTGGCCGCGACGCGGCGATGGTGCACGTCGTCTATCCGCAGAATTTCAGCGACATCTCCAAGCGGCACTGCCGGCTGTTCGCGAATGCGGCCGGGCGCGTTTGGATTGAGGACACATGGTCGGCCAACGGCACCTTTGTCGCCGAGCTCAAACCGGGGCAACCGGCGGCCACCACGCGGCTGACGGCGGGAACGCCGCACGAGTTGCAACCGGGAGATGCCTTTTGCCTGGCCGGTCCCGGCCAGATGTTCCGGCTGGAGAAGAAAGCATGAGTGAGACGGCTCTGGCCTTCGACACGGCAATCCTGTCCAACCGCGGCGGCCGTGAGGCCAACCAGGACGAGGCGCGCCACATCGCTTCGCCCGGAGGCGGCTGCTGGGTTCTCTGCGATGGATTGGGAGGACACGGCGGCGGCGAGACGGCGGCCCGCATCGGCGCAACCACCATTCTGCAATGCTTCGAGTTGTACGCCGAGTGCTCCGAGCCGGCTCTGCGGACCTATCTTGAATCTGCGCGGCGCGCCATTCTGGCCGAGCGCGCGCAGAACCACTATCTGGCGGCGATGAATTCCACCGTCGTGCTGCTGGTCATTTCCGGCGGCGTGGCCATGTGGGCGCACGCCGGCGATTCCAGGCTCTACTGGTTCCGTTCGGGACGTTTGCAGAAGCAGACGCGCGACCACAGTGTGCCGCAATCGCTGGCCGACGCGGGCAAGATAGCCGCCAAGGCGATTCGCTTTCACGAGGACCGGAACAAGGTGCTGCGCACCCTCGCCGGAGGCGATTCGCTGGAAGCGGATTTATCGGCTGAAGCGGTACACTTGAAATCCGGCGATTCCTTTCTACTGGCGAGCGATGGCTTGTGGGAGCTTGTCAACGAGACCGAAATGGAGGTGGAACTGGCCCGCTCGGCCAACGCCGAGGCGTGGCTGAAGGGTTTGGAAACTCGTCTGCGGGCGCGCGCATTCTCGGGCCACGACAACTACTCGGCGATTGCCGTTCGCATCGCCGCGCAGGCGCCGCCACCGCCGCCGGCCGCCCCGCGCGCGGCTCCGGAACCGGTGAGCCTGAGCACGAATTCCTCGATTGATTTGCCAAAGACCGAGCGGCCGCTGCCGCGTCTGAAGCCAGGAGGGCAAGACTAGGTGTTCGATTCCAGCCAGCATTGCATGGGGTGCATGGACCCGCTCAACGGCGCCACGCAATGCCCGGCCTGCGGCTATGCCGTCGGCACGGCGCCCGAATCGCCGCTTTACCTGCTGCCCGGTACCGTGCTGAAACAGCAGTATGTCGTGGGGCGCGTGCTGGGGCACGGCGGCTTCGGCATCACCTATATCGGCTACGACATGCTGCTCGACGCCAAGGTGGCGATCAAGGAATATTTCCCCCAAGGCGTCGCCATCCGCACCGGCTCCGACCCGACCGTGATTCCCTATTCGGGCAACGCCAAGGTTCACTACGACTGGGGGCTCGACCGCTTTCTGGATGAAGCGCGCATCGTGCGCAAGTTCAAAGACCATCCCAACATCGTCAGCGTCGAGAACTTCTTCCCGGAGAACGGCACCGCCTATATGGTGCTCGAATTTCTCGACGGCATTACGTTCCTGAAGTTCATCGAGCGCCGCGGCGGGCGCGTCGACTGGGCCACCACGCTGCGCATCATGACGCCCGTGATGGACGCCTTGCGCGAAGTGCACGCGCACAGTTTTCTCCACCGCGATATCAGTCCCGACAATATTTACCTGCTGCGCAACGGCATGGTGAAGGTGATCGATTTTGGCGCCGCCCGGCAGGCCTTGGGCCAGGCCAGCCAGAACATGAGCATGATCTTCAAAGGCGGCTACACGCCGCCGGAGCAGTATCAGGAGCGCGGCAAGCAGGGCCCGTGGACCGACGTCTACGCCACGGCAAGCACTTTCTACCGCGCGCTCACCGGCAAGATGCCTCCCGCCGCGCCGGACCGCCAGGCCGGTGTTGAGTTGGACCCGCCGTCGCAGCGCGGCGCCGACATTCCGCCGAAATCGGAGCGAATTCTCCTGGTTGCGCTCGATCTGGACGCCGAAAAGCGGTTCCAGAACATGGGCGCGTTTCAGGCCGCGCTCACCGGGGCCGTGAATCCTCCGCCGGGCGGCGCGCCCACGCCGGTGCCGGCGCAGGGTCCGCATGCGCAGGGTCCGCCCGCGCAGCCGCCCTACGTGCCCCAACCGCAGCCGGTCCCCAAAGGCAAGCAGCCGTGGCCGAAATGGATGATCCCTCTGGCGGGCGCTGTCGGGTTGCTGCTGTTGGTGGCCATCGTGGTCGCCAGCCGTAAGGGCGGCTCCGGCGATGACGGCAACAACGTCACGCCTGGACAGCCGGTGCGCATCGCGCGCTTCGACGCCTCGCGCAATCCTGTCTTCAAAGGCGCCAACGTCGAGCTCACCTGGAGCGTGGACAATGCCGAGCAGGTCAGCATCAACGGCACGAAAGTGAAGTCCGAGGGCAGCACGAACGTGCGCATCGACGTGGCGCAACAGTTTGCCATGAAGGCGTCCGGCGCCGATGGCTCAACCGACGAACGGACTCTGGTGATCAACCTTGCCGACGATCCGATTCCGAGCCCTGGGCCTGGGCCATCGCCCACGCCCACACCGGGACCGGCGCCAGGCCCGGCGCCCGGACCCACGCCGCGCCCCACGCCCGTTCCCGCACCCGGCCCCGGTCCATCGCCAGGGCCCATGCCCGGCCCCGGTCCCACGCCCACTCCCACGCCAACCCCGGCGCCCACGCCCTCGCGGATCGAAGTGAGCTATTTCCTGTTTGAGCCGCCAACGGTGCGGGCGGGCCAACAGGCCACGCTCAAGTGGGCCGTCACCGGCGCGTCGCAGATCGTGATCGAAGGGCTGGGACAAGTGGAGGCGCAGGGCGAGCGGACGATTCGTCCGGCGCGCTCGACCTATGCCAAGCTAAGCGCCACCGGACCGGCGGGTTCGACCTCGGCAACGGCAACGCTCTCGGTGGAACAGGTGGCGCCGGTCCCCACGCCAACCCCCACGCCCACGCCGGGACCCGCGCCGGGCCCCAGCGGCGAAACGGGCGTGGAGAATTGGACCGTGATTCACGACCACACCAGCAAGTTCATGGTCAACCAGGCCTGGTCGGCATGCGAGGGAACGTTGACGTTGTCGCGCGACGGCGTGAGCTTCCTGTCGCGGTCGGACCGTTCGGACAATTTCCGCGTGCCTCTCACCGCCCTGCGCGAAGTGCGCACCAACCGGCTGCCGATTCAGGGGCGGCGGGCGTTCCACATCGAGCTCAACAACGGCCGGAACTATAACTTTATTCCTACGGACGCCTCGAACAACGGCATTGTCGACCTCATCAATGAGGCCAAGGCGCGCGGCGCCCGGCGCTAACCGCACCTGCTACCGCTCGTCCGCGCCGTAGCGAATCACGCTGATCGTGCCGTCCGGTTCCAGCGCGGCATGCTTCACGCCGGCCGCGCTCTCCACGCCGCTTTCGCGCAACTGGCTCTGCAGTTCGTCTTCGGTGAGCATCTCGCGGCGAAGGTTGGCGCGCAGGATCGTCCCGTGGCGGATGAGGGGCACGGCGCGCGGCTCGGCAAAACGGGCAAACCAGGCGAAGTGATACGACATCCAGTCGATGAAGTAGTTCCACGCGGCGATGGTGCCGACGACGAGCATGCCTTCGCTCACCGTCTTGTAGTCGCCCGCCATGGCATTCTGCGACGCGTCGGCGATCACCACCACCAGCAGCACGTCGGCCAGGCCGAGCGAGCCGGCGTCGCGGCGCAGTACGAAGCGGAACAACAGGAAGAGGAACCAGTACATCAGCGTGCCGCGCACGATCAATTCCCAGGGCTGCATCTCGAAGCTAAACAAGTGGTCCATGGAGTTCTCCGTTCCATCGTGGCGCAATCGGCGATCGAGCGGGAGCCCCTTGCTACACGGGCGGCGTGCAGCGGTTCGCCCTCGCTCTCCTCGCCTTGCTTCCCCTGCTGGCGCAGCCGGCGGACCCGCGCTCTACCGAAGCCGCCTCGCTGTACAAGCAAGCACGGGCGGTGGCGCCGAAGGACCCGCACGCCGCCATTGCGTTCTACCTGCGCGCTCTCGATCTGCGCACGGCCACCGGCGAACGGTTCGACGAGGCGCTTGTGGCGCACAATCTCGCGGCCGCCTATTGGGATGTCGCCGCCAACGATCTTGCGCTGCAGTACTACACGCGCGCGCTTCACATCCGCGAAGAGTTGAAGGACTCGATCGGGCTGGGTTACACACACTACGGCATCGCCCTCGTGCATTGGACGTGGGGCGACGCCGCCGAGGCTCTGGCCTCTTACGACCGCGCCCTGTCGCTGTGGCGCGAGCAGAACAACATCGCCGGACAGGCCGACGTGCTGAACGCCACCGGGCTTGCGCTGATGTCGCTGGGCGAAAAGGATCGCGCCGAAGACCGCTACCGCCAGGCCTTGCCGCTGTGGGAGAAGGCGAAGCACACGATCGGCCAGGGCTACACGCGGAGCAATCTGGGCATGCTCTATCTGGCCGGCGGCGACGCCTACTCCGCCGGCGTCGAATACGCGCGCGCGCTCGAACTGCTCACGGCGGCTCAGGACCGCCGGGGTATCGCCTACGTACGCCACAACCTGGGCGATGTCTCCGTCGCGCGCGGCGAGTATGTCGATGCGCTCGCACACTATGGAGCGTCTCTTGCCCTCAAACGCATGGTGGACGACAAGTACGGCATCGCCCTCACGCTCACGCGGCTCGCCCGCGCGGAACTGGCTACGTTTCAAAACGACGCCGCGCTGGCCACGGCAACCAACGCTCTGGCGCTCCATCGCGAGGCCGCCAACCGCACCGGCGAAACGGCAACTCTGGCGCTGCTCTCGCGCATTGCCACCGCGCGTGGCGATGCCGCCGCTGCCGAACGCTACTCCGTCGAGGCCGTCGATCTCTCCGAGCGGACACGCGCCGCCATTTCCAGCGACGAGCTGCGCACCAGCTATTTCGCCACCCAGCGCGAACTGTATGCGCAGTTGATTTCGTTGCGGATGGCCGCGGGCAAGCGTGGCGAGGCTCTGGAAACGAGCGAGCACAGCCGCGCGCGCGTGTTGCTCGACGCCGTGGCCGACGTTCGCCCGGCCAACCACCCCCTGCTGCGCGAGACCGAGCGGCTGATTCGTGCCGCCGTGCAGCGCCGCAATACGAAAGCGGCGAACGAACTGCTGCATCGGTGGTCGGAACTGGCCGCGGGGCTGCGCGCCGGGGGACGAAGCGCCGCGCCGGAACCGGCGGGTTTGCGGGAGATCCGGCGGAGGTTACTGGGCCCGGGCGCGGCGTTGCTTGAATACTTCGCGGGCGACCGGGAAGGCTATGCCTGGTTGGTCACGCCAACCCAGCTCTACACCGCGAAGCTGCCGGCGCGAACGGAGCTGGAATATATGGTTCGCGAATACCGCAGGGCTCTCACGGCCCGCGCGCAGTCCCCGGCGGGGGAAACCGCCGATGCGCGCGCCGCACGAATCGCCTTCGCCGACAAGCAACTGTCCGCCACGGCCCGCGCTCTGAGCAACGCACTCCTCACGCCCTTCGCCCGCCACCTGACGGCGCGCCGGCTGCTGGTGGTCCCCGATGGGCCGCTCCACCAGCTTCCCTTCGCCGCGCTGCCCATGGCGGAAGGCGCGCTCATTGACCGCGCCGAAGTGGTGACCTTGCCCTCGGCCTCGCTCGCCATCGAGCTTCGCGCCAAGGCTCCGGCGCGCGCCGCGGGCCTGACGGTCGTTGCCGGTCCCGCCTTCAATTCCGCTTGGGCACCGCTGCCGATGACGGAATTCGAAGGGCAGGCCATCGCCAGGCTCGCGCCCGGCGCGCGGCAGCTTGCGGGCACGGCGGCCACGCGCGCCGCGCTGCTGAAACCACCCTCGCTCGATGCCCGCATCCTCCACCTGGCCACGCACGCGCGCGCCGAATCCGAACACCCGGCGCTCTCGCGCATCGCTCTCGCCGGGGGCGACGAACTGACGCTGGCCGATATCTACGGCCTGCCGCTGCGCTCACGCCTGGTCGTGCTGTCGGGTTGCGAAACCGCGTTGGGACGGCAGGTGGCGGGCGAGGGTCCGGTGGGGCTCGCACGGGCGTTCTTTTATGCCGGGGCGCGCACCGTGGTCGCCAGCCTGTGGAACGTGCAGGACCGAGCCACAGCCGAGTTGATGCGCCGGTTTTACGAGGCGCACTTGCAGCGTGGGCTTCCGCCGGCCGCGGCTCTGCGCGGCGCGCAACTCGCCTTGCGCAATGACGCGCGCTGGTCTCATGCTTATTATTGGGCGCCGTTCCTCGCCGCGGGAGACTGGCGTTAGCAAAAGGATCTACTTGAGCCCGTCGCCCACGCGCAAGAACCAGTGGTCTCTTTCCGAAGAGGCTTTCGAACGCCTGCTCGGCGCTTTTGCTCCGTCGCGCGAAGAGGCGGCCGAGCGCTATGAGAGCCTCCGCGCGCGCCTGGTGCGTTACTTCACCTGGGAACGCTGCGCGTTTCCCGAGGATCGCGCCGACGAGGCGTTCAACCGCGTGGCCCGCCGTCTGGCCGAGGGCGAACCCGTGCAGAATATCGAGCACTATGTGAACGGCGTGGCGCGGCTGCTGGCCAAGGAATCCGTCGCCGAACAGATCCGGCAACAGCGCGCCTACCACGGATGGGCGAACCTGCGGAGCGATGAGGGCTTGGGCGTGCCGTTGGAGGAGTATGAGGCGAAATGCCTGGAAGCCTGCCTTCAGGAAATGCTCACCCCCGACGAACGGGAATTCCTGCTGCAATATTACGAGGGAGATCGGCAGGTCAGAATCCAGTCGCGCCAGCGGATGGCCGCGCGGCTGGGCATCGGGTTGAACGCGCTGCGCAATCGCGCGCTCCGCTTGCGCGAGAAATTGGAAACCTGCCTGCGCGGCCGGTTGGATGAACCGCCGGAGAGTGCGGCGTGATGCCTTGCGCGCACGCTCACATTAGTTAGGAAAGGGTGTCGAACGCCGGATGGCGAATGCAGACTCGCGCGACGAACTGTTCCGCGGCTATCTAACTCGCAACCTCCCCGACGGGGAACTCTCGGCCTTCGCCGACCGCCTGCTCCGCGAGCCCGAGCTCTCGGACGATCTGCGCGACTTCGAAATCGAGTGGATCGACGCGCGCGCGCGTGGGGAACTCGTCCCCGCCGAAGCGGCCCAAGTGGATGCGTATCTCAGGGAGACACGGCAGGAGCCCCGGCCGGCGACGGCCCGGCGGTTCAGCCCCGTTCGGCGTGCGCCGGCGCAAGCCCCACCCCGCCCCCCGTCCCCCTACTGGCTGGCCGCCGCCGCCGCGCTCGTCCGGGGCGCCCGCGCCTGCCCATGCAGCCCGCCCGCCGCCCCCCCGCCCCCCCCCCC
>CAYUZM010000216.1:7746-8102 GCA_964449665.1 uncultured Solibacteraceae bacterium | reverse complement strand
CCAATGAAATGAGCTTCAAAATGGCCGGGCGCAAAGCGTTTAAGCTGGCGATGGAACAGGCCCGGCCCGCGTTGCTCGAACCGATCATGAACGTGGAGGTGATTGCGCCGAACGAATACGCCGGCGATTTGATGGGCGATTTCAATAGCCGCCGGGGCCGGGTGGGCGGCATGGACACGAAGGGCAGTATGCAGGTCATTCGCGCGCAGGTTCCGATGGCGGAAATGCTGACTTACGCGAACGACCTGATTTCGATGACGCAAGGGCGAGCGTCTTACCACATGGAGTTCGACCACTACGATTTCGTACCGCAGTTGCAAGCCGATAAGATCGTCTCCGCGGCGCGGGCGGCCGGG
>CAYUZM010000216.1:0-7736 GCA_964449665.1 uncultured Solibacteraceae bacterium | reverse complement strand
GCAAAGCTATTCTACGACGGCTGAAATCGTCACGGATCGAATCGCCGGAGATGGAGGCGATGCTCAACTTGTTGATTGCCGCCGACACCGTGCGCCTTCGCATGGAGAGGATTTGCGAGGCGCACGGCATCACGCAGGCGCAATATAACGTGCTGCGCATTCTGCGCGGCGTGCATCCGAAGGGACATCCGCGTTGCGAGATCATCCAAAGGCTCGTCGAGCACGCGCCGGATGTGACGCGCCTTGTGGATCGCATGGAAAAGCACGGCCTGGTGGAGCGGGACCGTTCGAGCGAAGACCGGCGGCTGTCGTTGACCAGGATCACCGAGAAGGGTCTGGGCGTGCTCGACCAGATGAACGAAGACATGCTCGGCTTTCATGCCTGGTTCGGCTCGCGTCTGGCGCGCCCGCGGTGCCTGGCGCTGTCGCGGCTGTGTGAGAAGTTGTACGAAGGGGACTTGCAGAGCTAGCTTACGGCTCGAATTCTCTGAAAAACGGCGGCCACTACCCGATCGCAGCGTGACAGGTGAAACGGAAACGTTTCGGCGGTCAGAATGTTGGCCCGATGGCGGAGATCCTTCCGCAGCATTTGACGCGCCCGGTGTAGCCGCGTCTTGACAGCTTCCTCGCCGATGTCGAGACAGGCCGCAGTCTCCGCGGCGCTTAAACCTTCGACAGCTCGCAAAACGAAGACGGACCGGTAGAGATCGGGGAGAGCTGTGATGGCGGCTTCCAGAACGTCCCTTAGTTCGCTGCCATGGGCTTGGCGTTCCGGATCGGGTGTCCCAGTCGTCACGTTGTCCATGGTAAGCGAATTCTTGTCTGTGACAGGCTCTATCTCCATTCGTTGGCGGCGGCGAAGCCGCGAAAGAGCCTCGTGGACGGCTATTTTTGTGAGCCAAGTGGAAAACTTCGCCAGCCCGGCAAACTGGCTTAAACTTCGAAACGCGCGAAAGTACGTCTCCTGCATGACATCTTCCGCTTCGGCGTCGTCGCGCAGAATGGAGACGGCGACACGGAACAGACGCTGGTTGTACCGTCGCATCAGTATTTCGTAAGCGGCAAGTTCTCCACAGCGAACCCGTTCAACTATCTCTTCGTCGGAAACCTCATTCTGCGCCGCCAGATCAGCGAGCGGTGTGGATGCAACTAGTGACATGGCTACGTGGCCTCTCTGACAAGTCTAGCGCCATTTTTCGTGAATTTAGATTTTTTCAATTTTCCTGCAACGGCTGGGACGAAAGGAACTCTGTAGGTGTGAACGAAGAGAGTTCATAACAAGGAGAAAGCATGAGACGAAAGAACATGCGCATCGCCTTGGCAGCGCTCGCGCTGCCATTTCTGTGCGCCGCCGAAACGTGGACGTCGGTACCCATGGTCGACGTGGCTTGCTCCGCGAAAGCGAAAGCCAATCCTGACGCCCACACACGCGAATGCGCGCTGGAATGCGCAAAGAGCGGATTTGGAATCGTGACGGCGGCCGGCGAGTTTCTCAAGTTCGACGCGAAAGGCAACGAGCAAGCAGCCGCTGCCCTCAAGTCCACTCCAAACAAGGATCATCTGCGCGTCACGGTGACGGGCGAGCGCGCCGGCGGAGCGATCAAAGTCCAGTCACTCAGGATGTAGGGAGGCAAATTTGTCAGAACATAAGCAATCGAGCAAGTACATCTCGTGGAGCACGTTGATTGGGAGCACGGCGTGCATGGGGCTGCTCCTCATTGGATTGCCGTTCGCACCGAGCGCACGATCCGACAACGATGAAGGGAAGACAGCAGAAGGAGCCGTCGACCGCAACGCCGGCAAGCTGATTCAAGAGGGACGCCGTACGTTTCGTTACGACACGTTCGGCGACGAGGCGTTTTGGGGCGATACGCTGAAGCTGCACCAAGCCATTGCGGGAACCACTCTTGGAGGTGTAGGTACGGGCGTGAGTCCCAAGACTGCCTTGGCGGCCGGATTGAAAGTCGACGTGGAGGCCTTGCCCGTTTCGCTGCGAAACGATGTGGCGCAAGGAAGGGTCAACCTGGATGATCCGGCGACGACGGTGGCGCTGTTGAAGCTGAACTCCGTGGTGGGCGTCACGGGATTCTTCGATTCAAACGGGAAACTTCAATCGATGGGAATCCAGTGTGCCTTGTGCCACTCGACCGTGGACAATTCGTTCGCTCCCGGTATTGGAAAGCGGCTTGACGGGTGGGCGAATCGTGACCTGAATGTCGGTGCGGTTATTGCCCTTGCTCCCGATCTGTCGGTGGTAACGAAGCTCCTGGGCGTTGACGACAGGACCGTGCGCGCCGTGTTGAACAGTTGGGGGCCCGGCAAGTTTGACGCGCAGCTCTTTCTTGACGGCAAGGCTTTCCGGCAGGATGGGAGGTCAGCCGCGTCGCTCATTCCTCCCGCATTCGGTCTGGCCGGCGTGAACATGGGCACGGCGACGGGATTTGGATCGACCACTTATTGGAATGCGTTCGTGGCGAATCTGGAGATGCATGGCCAGGGCGTATTCTACGATCGGCGATTGAATGACGGTGAGCAGTTTCCGGTAGCCGCAAAAGCTGGTTCAGCAAACGTGCGTAGCGAAAAGGACAGGATCACGCCAAAACTCGCGGCGCTACACTTCTACCAGTTGGCGATTCCCGCGCCCGAGTCACCCGATGCACGGCAATCGTTCAACTACGCGGCGCGGCGTGGCGAAACACTTTTCGAAGGGAAAGCCCGGTGCGCAAGTTGCCACGTGCCGCCCCTCTTCACGGAACCTGGATACAACATGCATACACCGGCCGAGATTGGCATCGACTCCTTCCAGGCCGATCGATCCCCCACAAAGTTGTACCGAACGGCGCCGTTGAAGGGACTGTTCAGTCATGCCAAAGGAGGCTTCTATCATGACGGGAGGTTTGCGACTCTGAACGAAGTGGTGGAACACTATGACCGCTTCTTCAAAACGTCTCTCTCCGAAGACGAGAAGCGCGATTTGATCGCCTACCTGCGGACGCTGTGATTATGCCGTGGTTACGATCTGATCTTGCAGGCCGAGGGCTTCGATTTCCTGTTCCCGGATGCGGAACTTTTGCGCCTTGCCGGTGACGGTCATCGGAAAGGTGTCGACGATGCGGATATGGGCGGGAACTTTGAAGTGGGCGATCTTGCCCTTGCAGTATTCGCGGATCTCGTCGGGCGTCGCCGTTTCGCCATTGCGCAGACGCACCCAGGCGGCGACCGTCTCGCCCAGGACGCGGTCCGGCAATCCGACCACCTGCACGTCGGCGATCTTGGGATGCGTATAGAGGAAGCCTTCAATTTCGGCCGGGTAGATGTTCTCGCCGCCGCGAATGATCATCTCTTTTGAGCGGCCGCGGATGTGGACATAGCCATCGTCCCGCATGATGGCGAGATCGCCCGTGTGCAGCCAGCCTTCCGGATCGACCGTGCGGGCAGTTGCCTCGGGCTCCTGATCGTAGCCGAACATGATGAGATAGCCGCGCGCGCAGAGCTCGCCGATCTCGCCACGCGGCACGGTCTCACCGCTTGCCGGCGAGACGATTTTCACTTCGACGTTTTGCGCCGCCGAGCCGACCGTGGAGGTCCGCTGCTCGAACGTATCGCCGGGCGCGTTCATGGTGATCACGGGCGACGCTTCGGTCTGGCCATAGATGACGGCAAGCTCGGCGCAGTGCATCTCCGTATTGAGCCGCTTGAGCAGCTCCACCGGGCAGGGGGCGCCGCCCATGATGGCCGCGCGCAGCGACGTCATGTCGAAGCGCGAGAACTCCGGATGGTGCAGCTCGGCCACGAACATCGTCGGGACGCCCACGATGACGGTTGCCCGCTCGGCCTGAATCGCCTCCAGCGCCGCGGCGGGGTCAAA
Source organism: uncultured Solibacteraceae bacterium (assembly GCA_964449665.1). Classification (GTDB taxonomy): domain Bacteria; phylum Acidobacteriota; class Terriglobia; order Bryobacterales; family Bryobacteraceae; genus JAFLBB01. The sequence continues at coordinate 3,868 of CAYUZM010000216.1, read as the reverse complement.
GGTGGGCGAGGTGAGGATGATGGCCGCGCCGTGCGTGACGCAATTCAACACGGAGCAGATGCAGCCTGCGCAATGGTAAAGCGGCACCGGCACGCACATGCGGTCGGCGCTGGTCATGCCGATCCAATCGCCGGTGAATCGTGCATTGTTCAACAGCGAGCGGTGCGGCAGCAACACGCCCTTGGGCGAGCCGGTGGTGCCGGAGGTGTATTGGATGTTGGTCGGGTCGCCGGGGAGCACGGGCGCGCTGGGGAGGTCGCCTCCGTTGGCAAGCATCTCCTCCCAATCGCTGGTGCCTAAGTGGATCACGTGTTCGAGGGCGTGTTCGGGCGAACGGGCCTCGTCGAGAATCTGCTGGTAGTTGGAGCGCGCGTCCCGTTCCCAGAGGAAGATCGCCTTCATGCGCGAGCGGCCCAGCACAAAGGCGAGGTCGTGCGAGCGGTAGGCCGGGTTCACGTTGACGAGAACAAAGCCCGCGCGTGCGCAACCGTATTGGAGCAGTATCCATTCGACGCAGTTGGTGGACCAGATGCCGACGCGGTCCTGCGGCTGCAGGCCCAGACCGGCGAGTCCGCGGGCCACGCGGGTGACGGCTTCGTCGAACTCGCGCCACGTGAGGCGGACGTTCTGGTGGCGGACGATGAGCGCTTCGCGATCGGGGAAACGGGCCGCGGTTTGCGCCAGTATCTCGCCGAGGGTCAGGTCCCAAAGCGGAACGTCGGGGCCTTTGGCATAGCTCGGAAGCGGCATGACCGAGTTAGCATACATGATCGTCTAACGGGGCCTGGTGATAAGGCGGATGAACATATCGCCGGTGATTTGCAGCTCGGTTCCTGCGGGCAGTTTCACGGGCTCGCGGAGCCAGAAGGCGTGCCGGAAGTTGGGGTGCATGCCGTAGAACCAGATGAGAGGCTTCACCTCACCGGTGGGAAGGCGGGCGATGAGCTTCGTGTTATCCGGGGGCGGGGACTCCGGCCGCAAGCCGTGAAGCGTGATGCCCTTGGTCAGCTTGACGCGGCGCGCGATGACGCGTCCGGGGTAGGCCCGCTCGGCTTCCTCCATATAGAGGTTCGGCTTGGGAGGGAGGTAGGCGGGATCGCCTTGAGGCGCGCCGCCTTCGACCCAATCGGCGATGAGGTGGATCTCTTCCTGCGTGAGGCCGCGATCGTCTTCGAATTCGCCGAAGCCTTTTACCGCGCCCCACGGCGGCATGCGGCGGGCGAGCACTTCTTCCTTGATGGCGGTGGCCCAGGGACGCGCCAGTTCGTAGGTCATCAGCGAGAACGGCGCGCCGCCGTTGTCGCGATGACACGTGGCGCAGTGCTTGTGAAAGATGCGGACGATCTCTTTGGTGAAGGTGAGCTTGTTGGGGATGGGATCGTGCGCGCGCGCGGCGGCGGCGGCGAGCAGGAACGCAAGCGCGATGCTACGGGCGCGGGGCATGGGAAGGTTCCGCTCCTTTCCCGGCGAGTAGGTCTTGAAGGGAGAGCCGCGCGTCGTAGCGCAAGTCGAAGAAGCCCGCCATCATTTCATCCCAGCTCTGCTCGCCCCATTTTACGGTGGCCGTGGGGTCGGGGTTGAACTTGTTGTTGGGCGAGTTGTCGTACCAGGCGGTGCATTCGATGCGCGTGCCGGCGGGCATTCGGAGCGGTTCGGCGAGCCGGTAGGCAAGCTGCCAGTGGAAGCGGTAGGGGTCGACGCGGAGCAGTGTTTCGCGCGTGCCATCGGGATGGACGGCACGATACTCGAAGGCCTTGCCGCGCAGGTGCATGTGCGGGAAGAAGCTGAGGATCTCAGCGCCTTCGGGAATAAAGCCGCGGCCTTCGGCGCGATAGTTGGGCTCGCCGGGCGGGATGTTGAGACGCACGTTCATCATCGACATGGTGACGACGCGCTGGGTGACGGGCGCCTTCGCGAAGACGAGGCCGATCTTCGAGCGGTCGCGGCCGGGCGTTCCATTGGTGGTGTAGTGGACCTGCAGAATGATGTCCCAGCCTTTCGGGATGAGCTTCGCCGTGCCGGAGGGCCACATGTCGGGCGTCATGCCGGGGGCGTAAATTGTGAGCACTTGCGCCTGGCCCTGGCCCGCACCGGCACGGTTGGCGGGCGTGGGGATGCCGGGCTTGGCGTGATCGAGCCAGCGCGAGCCGGGCGGCCGGATGTAGACGACGACGTGGTGCACGGCGCCGCGGTTGCTGGGGCGGACCTCGGCCATCTGAATCCACTTGTCTTCGGTGAAGCCGGTGGGGAGAACGATGTGCATGTAGTCGATGGCGGCCCTGGCGGGGATGTCGAAGTCAGATGTCATCTCGAAGACGGCATCGGGCGGGGCGATGTTCCAGCCGTTGATGAAGGGCTTGAGCGGAGGCGCATCGGACGGATTGCCGCGCGGCGCGCCGGCGTCCGCCCAGGCTTTGAGTGTGGCGATCTCGGCGGCGGTGAGAGCGGCATCGTTGGAGAAAGGGTGCGAGGCTTCGGCGGCGAACCAGGGCGGCATGGTGCGTCGCAGCACGGCGGCGCGGATGGCGCGGGCGCGTGGGCGGGCCTGCTCATAGGACATCAGAGCGAATGGTCCGATTTCGCCCGGGCGGTGGCAGCGTTGACAGCGGGCCAGGAGGATTGGCTCGATGTGCTTGTGGAACGTGGGCGGGGTGGCAACCGGGAGTGCCGCGCCGGGTGGGGAGGCCGAGGTGGCGGCGGCGGGCCCGGTGGCCGGGGTGGCGGCGGCGGGCCGGGTGGCCGAGGGAGCGGCGGCGAGGGTGGAGGACGATGGGGCCGCGCCGCGTGGACGAGCAGAGGCGGGCGGCACGGCGGAAGGAGACGCCGTTTGCGGCGGCGCTGCAGGGAGCACCGCCGCAAGGATCAACGTGAGCGCGAGGCGGGCTACCACCCCGCCTTTTCGCCCTTGTTCTGTTCGGCGAGCCACTGCCTGCGGGGAACGAAGTAGTCGAGCATGGCGTTGGCGGCGATGTTGTCCTCGCCGGTCATGGCCTTGAGCGCTTCGGGCCAGGGCTTGCTTGCGCCCATGGCGAGCATCGCTTTCAGCTTCGCGCCCGCCTCTTTGCTTTCGTAGATCGAGCAGCGGTGGAGCGGCTGCGTGCATCCGGCAGACTTCGCGAGCGCGCGGTGGAACTGGAACTGCAGGATGTGCGCCAGGAAGTAGCGCGTGTAGGGAACGTTGCCGGGCACGTGATACTTGGCGCCAGGATCGAAGGCGTCGGCGTCGCGGGCTTCGACAGGAGCGACGCCCTGATACTTCTTCTTGAGTTCCCACCACGCCGTGTTGTAATCGGCAGGTTTCACTTCACCGGAGAAGACCTTCCAGCGCCACTGATCGACGAGCAGGCCGAAGGGCAGGAAGGCGACCTTTTCGAGCGCGCGGTGCAGGAGCAGGCCGGTGTCCTTGGAGGCGTCGGTGGGCTTGGCGAGGAAGCCGAGCTTCACCAGATACTCGGGCGTGATGGAGAGGGCGATGGTGTCGCCGATGGCCTCGTGGAAACCGTCGTTGGCGGAGTCGCGGAAGAGGAAGGGCTGGGTGTTGTAGGCGCGCTGATAGAAGTTGTGGCCGAGTTCGTGATGCACGACGGCGAAGTCTTCGCCTGTGATCTGAATGCACATCTTGATGCGCAGGTCGTCGACGTTGTCGAGGTCCCAGGCCGAGGCGTGGCAGACGACTTCGCGGTCGCGCGGTTTGACGAACATGCTGCGCTCCCAGAAAGTGGCGGGGAGCTTTTCGAAACCGAGCGAGGTGAAGAAGCGCTCGCCGGCGCGGGCCATTTCGCGTTCGTCATACTTCTTGGCTTTGAGGATTTGCGTCAGGTCGTAACCCATGTCGCTTCCGGCGGGCGCGGGCAGGGGGTAGACGTTG
>CAYUZM010000215.1:0-8152 GCA_964449665.1 uncultured Solibacteraceae bacterium | reverse complement strand
GGGCGCTGGCGTGGCGGCCATCGGGACCGGGGCTGAAGCTGTCATTCACCAGCCCGAGGTTAACGTGGTTGGCGATGTTAAACGATTCGGCGCGGAACTGAATGCGGAAACGTTCCGTGATGCGAGTGTCCTTGATGAGCGACACGTCGAAGTTGACCACTCCGGGGTGGCGGGCATCGGGTAGCGCACGGCCGATATTGCCGAACGTGAAGTCGGGCGGGTTGACGAACTGCGTTGTGTCGAACCAGCGGTACTGAGTGCGCTCGCCTCGTGGCAGCGCGGCGCTCGTGCCGGTCGAGTTGGGGCGGTTTGCCTGCTGATTGTTTGCGCCAGTGACGGTGAGCGGAATGCCCATCTGCATGACGCTAATCATGTTCACCTGCCAGCCACTGACGATCTTCGATACCACCCGGTTGGACGGCGCGAACGCCTTACCCTGTCCGAACGGCATTTCATAGAGCAAACTCGTCACCAGCCGCTGAGAAACGTCGGCCGGATCGAGCGACTTGCTGATCTGGCGGTTATAGAGGCCGTCCTGGAAGCCATTCTCGTTGATCTGTTCCGGAGCCACCGATCCGAAATCGACCGGCGTCAGGTTCGAGTCGCTCATGCGCTTGCCCGCCGTGTAGGCGAAGTTGACGAGCAAACCGTGCGACATGCGGCGCGTGACGGTCAACTGCAACTGGTGCGACGTGTAGTTGCCCAAACGCGGATTCCGTACGTTCACGCTGCTGTAGTAGGGATAGGCCATGAGCAGGCGCTCCCGCGGGATTGTGGCCGCGCCCAGGCCGCCGGCGATCTGGCCGGCGTAGGGATTGGCGACCGGCGTGTTCAGATTCTGCTTCAATTCGAAGCGCGTCTCCGGCTTTACCTGGTTCAGGTTGTAGCCGCCCGCGGCATAGTGATTGCCCTTGTTCGCCGCATAGGTGGCGTCGATCATCCAGTTGCCCACCTGTTGCTGCAATGACATGTTCCATTGCTGCGACATGGGCGTCGTCGGATCGTTTTCGGTGAGGTTGACGGCTTGTCCGAGCAGCGCGTACGGGCCCGCCGCCGAACCGGGCGATTCGATGTAGGGGAACGGGAAGCCGTTGCTGAATTTGAACGCCGGCAATCCCGCGCCCTGCGCCGAATAGGTGGTGCGATTGGTGGAGAACAGATTGGTGTCGCCCAGGAACGTGCGGAAGAAGATCGAAGGATAGTAGATGCCGTAGCCGCCGCGAAGCACGGTCTTGCCGTTGCCGAAGACGTCGAAGGCAAAGCCGAAGCGCGGGGCGAAATCGTTGTAGTCCTCACCCAGGAAAGTGCGCGGCTGGCCGTTGAGGCCCGCGTACACTGTTGTTCCGATGAATGGGCTGTTCCCCACGCGGCCAGTGGGATCGAAATTGATCTGGCCGTTGTTGCGCTCGTAGGGCTTCTGTTGCCAGTCGTAGCGCAGGCCGAGGTTGAGCGTCAGGCGGCGGCTCACTTTCCAGTCATCCTGGACGAATCCGCTAATGGCGTCGCCGTGCCACGAGTTGCCGAGAATCCGATCGATGAACGATGAGGAGACGTCACCCGTAAGGAACTGGGCCATGTTGTAGCCGGTTCCGGCGGGCGACTGGGGATTGGAGGTGAGTCCAGCAAAGGTGAAGTCACCCGAAAGGGCGGCGCCCTGGCGGTTGCCGCCGTAGAGGATCCGGTAGTTGAAGCCGAGCTTGATGGTATGGTTGCCGACGATCTTCGTCACCATGTCCTGGATGTCCCAGTTGAGAGAAGTACGAGTGCCGTAGGCTTGGCCGCCGATGGGGCCGAAGCCGAAGTCGATTTGCGGGAATTGATCCGCGGGCACGCTGGCGGGTAGACCAAGTTTGCGCGGCCAATCCTTGCCGGCGTTGACGGAGGCGAAGACAAAGGCCTGGCGCATGACACCAACGCGTAGGTTGTTGAACATCGTTGGGCTGAAGATGTGGGTATCGGAGAGCATGACGTTACGGTTGGTCTGATCGTCGACGCGAACCTGGCCAACGGTGGGGTCGGTGAAGATGGCGTTGCCGGAAGGCTGGTGCTGAGCCGATGTGTAGCGGAAGAACATGGTGTTCGATTCGGTAAATTTGTGGTCGACACGAATGTTCCATTGCGTCCAGTCGACGCGCGTGACCGAGCTGTCCTGGAAGTTCTGAGCGAAGGTAAAGGCGTTGGATGGCGTCCGGTTCGGCGCCGGCCAGAAGTCGAGAATCTTGCGCGTGATGGGGTCGAAGCGTCCCTGCGGCACGATGTTACCCGGATAGAGATCGCGCACCTGGCCTGCGCCATTGGGATTGGCGCGAATCGTCGACGGGTCGTAGATCGGAATGAACGTGCCGGTGGCGTTGCGCAAATTGCTGAAGTCGCCTCCGCGCCACTCCTGGATCGGTACGGTGGCGATGCGGGGCGTGCTTTGGCGCAGCCGGTACTCTTCCCAATTGAAGAAGCCGAATGTCCGGTTCTTAATGACCGGGCCGCCGATGGAGCCGCCGAACTGGTTGTAGCGAAGAGGCAGGCGGCGCTGAGCGAACGTGTTGCGCGCATCGAGCTTGTCATTCCGCAGGAACTCATAGAGCGTGCCGTGGAAGTTGTTCGTGCCCGACTTGGTTACCAGGTTGATCGTTCCACCCGCGGTGAAGCCGAACTCGGCCGACATGGTGCCGCTTTGCACTTTGAACTCTTCCACGGCGTCCACGGCGGGCGGAATGCCCACTTCGCCCGCGTAACTCAAAATGTTGTTGTTACCGTCGAGCGTCTGGTTGTTCATGGAACTGGGCGAGCCGTTGATGGAGATGGTGGAGAGCTGCGTGCCGCGATCGCCGAAGCCGGAGTTGAGCGGCCCGGCGTTCGAAACCACGCCCGGGTTCAGCAGTGTGAGCGCCAGCGCGTTGCGCCCGTTGAGCGGAAGATCGCGCACGCGCCGGTTCTCAATCACCGTGCCGAGCGTCGCGCTGCCCGTATCGACGAGAGCCGCGTCGGCCGTGACGCTCACAGAGTCACTCAGCGCGCCCACTTCCAGCCGGAAGTTCACCTGCGCATTCTGGTTCACCTGAAGCGTGATGCCGGAACGCACGCCGCGCTTGAAGCCCTGTAGCTCGGCTGCGATCTCATATTCGCCGATCGTCAATCCAGGCGCGGTGTAGTACCCGCTGTCATTACTCTGGGTGCGGAACGTGGCGTTCGTCCCCAGGTTCTTGATCTCTATTTTGGCTCCCGATACGACGGCGTCCTGGGCGTCGGTAACGGTTCCGGAAATCGTTCCGTTCTGCGTCTGAGCGAGCAGACCGAACGCACTGGCGCACACCAAGGACGCCAATCGATACATTGGTGACTTCATAAACTCTCCCACTAGCTTTGTCAGACTGACCCCTGCCATTGCTGGCTAGTCCGCGGTTAGGCGTAGCAGCGAACCTCGAATACGCGCGCCAGCTCGTCGCCGTGGGTGGAGTCCACCTGCAGGCGCACCGCTGTTGCGCGGACTGGCTGAAACTCGTGCCGCACCAACCGCTGATAATTCCCTCTGCGCGACGCAAGCGGCCGCCATGGGCCGCCCGCCGCTTCGCGATAAAGTAACTGATAATCCTTCACCGTCTCAGGTTGTGGGCCGCGCACGATGCCGCGGTTGATCGTGTCCGAAGAGGTCAGCGTCAATTCGCGCTGGAAGCCGGTGTCGAAGGTGATCTGCACCTGCCGGATCTCGCGCGCGCTGTCCCACTCGAAATCGACCGTCGAACCGGGCTTGGCCGCCCAATGATGCTTGGCGCCCTTGGGAATGTCGCGCACTTCGCCGTCCAGCAGATTGCGCGCAGGGGCGTCGTCCTGCTCGTGCGAGGCGGTTACCTTGGCCTGGCGCGCCAGATCCGCCGGATCGTTGTTCCGAATGCCTGTAATGCTCTGGTCGTTGCGCAGCAGCCTCTGCCGCCGCTCTTCGAGCCGCTTCTTGTCGGTTGCCAGCGCCCGGGGCGCCATCCCGTGTTGCAGGCACAGGGCGGCGGCCGTTCCCACGGCTTGCCCTTCCACGGCGCACGTCGCCATTACACGGGTTGAGGTGAATGCCACATGGCTCGCGCTGATATTGCGCCCCGCCATAAAGAGGTTGGAAATATTTTTCGAATACAGCGAACGCAGCGGAATGCCGAACACCTCTTGCGTTTTGATCTGAACCGCGGGCGGCAGATCGGCGCGATCGAAGCCGCCGGGCGGGTGATCGTCCATCGGCCAGCCGCCAATGCAAACGGCATCGTCGAACATAGTGGCCTTGGCCAGGTCGTGCTGCGTGAGAATGTAGTCGCCCACCATACGGCGGCTGCCGCGCTTGCCCGGCATCATGCCCACCCAGTCCAGGCCGTGGAAATCGGATTCCGGATGCTCGCCCGAATTTTTGATGTAATCCCACACGCCCATGACAATGGAGAGCAGTTCAAACCGGATCCGCTCGTTGTCGCGAATCGTGTTCATGCTTCCGCCCCACTCGATCCACCAGTAGCCGTACTCCCAACTGTTGATCTTGCGGTTGATCAGATGTTCCTTCTTCACCTTCCGCGCCCACGCGGGGGGCGTGAACGGAACGCGCCGCGGATATACCCGCGAGGTAAAGAGGATGCTCGAACCGAGCGTCTCCTCGTCGGCCTTCTCGGGCGCGAGCGATTCGCCGAACTCGGAGCGCGCATCACGCCCGCTGCGCAGTTCCGCGCCCGCTTCCAGTCCCAAACGGCAATCGCCCGTGCAATCGGCAAACAGCTTCGCCTTCACGCGGTACAGGTGCTCGCTCTTGTCCGAGCGCACCAGCGCTTCGGTGATCTTGCCGTCTTTGACAGACGCGCGGTAAAGCACCGATTCCAACAGCAGCGTGATGTTCGGTTCGCTGATGACCTTGTCGTAGAGCAGCAGGTCCCACATCTCCCAGCAGCGGTGTGGATTGTTTACCGCGTCGTCCAGCCGGAACTCTTCGAGCAGGCCGCCTTCGCGCCAGCCGGGGCGCGACTTGTGGTGGTTGGCGCCCACCACGTGCATTTTCACTTCGCTCGACGAATTGCCGCCCAGCCGCGAACGGTCCTGCACCAGCACGACCTTGGCGCCCTGCCGGGCCGCCGACACCGCCGCCAGCACGCCGGCCAGTCCGCCGCCCGCCACCAGCAGATCCGTCTCCAGATCCACCAGCGTCATGTGCGGCTCCTCGGCCAATATCTGGCCGAGCGGCTTCTTGGGGACAATGTTGTCGAAGTCCGCCGCTTGGGGCACATCCTGGGGCACAAACGGAGCCGCGTCCATCTGATCGGCAAGTACGATCAGCGAATACGGGGCCAGGCTCGAGGCGGAGAGAAAGTCACGGCGCTTCATCGGGGAGCACACTCCAGATGGCCAGATTCTTTCACAGTCTTCATCCGGGCGCAAGCAGAAAAATTTCAGATTTCAGATCTGGTATTTGCCTCGCCACCGTGTATGCTGTATCTCGTATGGAACTTTCCCGGCTGACCCGGACGCGTGCCTCCGATGAAGTCTATCAGGCCCTCCGCCAGTCGATCCTGTCCCAACTCTTCGACCCCGGCCAGCGCCTCCAGGTGGACGAAATTGCCGAAAAACTCGGCGTCTCCCTCACTCCGGTCCGCCACGCCATCCAGCAGCTCTGCACCGAAGGACTGGTGGAAATCCGCCCCCGTAGCGGAACCTTCGTCGCCCAGTTGACGGCCCAGGATGTCGAGGAGACATTCGATCTGCGCACCGCGCTCGAGTGCCTGGCCGCGGAGCGTGCCGTCGAACGCGCCACGCCCGAACTGTGCTCCGAAATGCGCCGCCTGCTCGCCGAGTTGGCGCGGCCCGTTGTGTCCAGCGAGGATCGGAAACGCCATGAGCAGGACAACCGCCGCTTCCACAAACTGCTCGTTGAGGCGGCCGGCAACCGTCGCCTGGCCGAAGCCTACGAAGGGATGAATGCGCACCTGCAGATTGTCCGTGTCCATTCCCGCCAAACCGATTGGGCCGCGCGCCTTCAGATCGAACGCGCCGAGCATGAAGCGATCGTTGGCGCGCTGGAAGCCCGAGACCTGCCCCGTTTGCAGTTGGCCGTGCGAAACCACATTCAGCGCGCGCGCAGAAGTTTGATTGAAGGGCTGAAGGATTGAGCCGGCCGGGCGGTCTTTCGGAAATGCCTTCGTCAACGGCCCCATAGAGCGAACCTCTTGGCGCGTTGCGCCCACTTGCTCTCAGAGCCACTTCGGCGCGAAACCTTCGCCCGGTCTGCGGCGGCTGTTCCCCGCCGCGGAGCACAGCTTCTCCCCCCGCCTGCGCAACGCGGTAGATTGAATTAAGAGGTAAATCCTCCGAAAAGGAATAAATTGCTCGTGTCCGGCGTTTTGGGGCCGGGATCTGCCGATACAGACTATTGGAGGCTGTGTAGTCAAAATTACACGAATGTTATCGTGACGTCATTTGCAGTGACCGGGAGCCGGGGCTTGCTGTTGTGCACGCTCTTGCTCTGGGTGCTTCGCCCGTGTCTGGCGATTGACCCAAACTACCCCTCCGCGAAGTACCGTCTCGATCATTGGGGCGCGCACGACGGATTCCCCGAAGAGTCCGTGTCGGCGATCACCCAGACGAAAGATGGATTTCTGTGGCTGGCCACGCCGGCCGGCCTCATTCGCTACAACGGCCAGAAATTCTTTCTCTACGAACGCTCGCGCCTGCCCGGCGTGCGCTACCTGAGAGATCTGCGTCTGCTTGCCGATCCGGAGGGCGGACTCTGGCTCTGGAACATTTACGGCCAGCTCTGGCGATTTCAGGACGGGCAGTTCGTACGCTTCGGCGGCCTGGCCGGAGACAAGCTGGGGCCCATCGACTGGATGGGGATGGGCCGGAATCAAACCGTCCTTCTGCTCGCAAGCGGCATGCTCTACCAGTGGCGCGGCGGTGAGTTTCACCCGCTCCCGGTTCCGCTCGCCCCCTGGAAAGGTCGCATTACGGCCTGTTTCGTGGACCGCGACGGTAAGATCTGGCTTCGCCTCACCGATGGCGGGCTGGTCCGGCTGTCGGCTTCCGGAGAGTTGGAATGGCAAACCACACCCGCCAATCGCATGGCGGCGCCGGCGCAATCCATGGTGCAGGACGCCACCGGCGCATTCTGGCTGGGAACCACCGCGGGCATCTACCGGCTGCAAGACGGCGAATTAACGCGAAGGTGGGACGCCACCGTCGGCGGAGGTGACGTCGTGCGTCTCCGTATGGCCTCGCACGACGCCCTGTGGTTTGCCTCCGCGTCGGGCCTGTGGCGCCACCACGCGGGGAAGTTGGAGCCGGTGGTATCGGCCACGGCGTTGCGCGGCGATTCGATTGCCGCCATGTACGTGGACCGCGAAGGCAGCCTGTGGCTCGGCTCGGCCCGCAACGGCCTGTTCCGGGTCCGCAACTCCCGCTTCACGAACTTCGATTCCGGCGTGAACATGCCGCACGGCCAGGTGTACACCACGTTGCGGGATTCAAAGGGCAACCTGTGGGCCGGGTCCAACGGCACCGCGCACATCCTCAAGCCCGATCAGCAATGGCGGAGCTTTTCCAAGACGGACGGCGTGCCCGAGGGCATCCTTCGGGGACTGGACGAAGATGAGCTGGGCCGGATCTGGCTTGCGGGCGATGGCGGCACCTCCATCCTGGCGCAACCTTCCTACACCCGTTGGACTCCCGCCTCCGTGTCCAGCCTCGCCCCCGTGCGCGCTCTGGTCAGAGACTCGGGTGGCGGCATGTGGCTTGCGCCTCTGGATGCCTTGGTGCGGGCGCGCGGCAACAACATCGAGCGCATCCCCTATCCCGAAGGGCTCATTCCAGCCAACATCCGCTCCCTGGCCGACCACCCCCGTCTGGGACTGCTCGTGGGCGGTTTGCGCGGCCCGGTTTGGGCGTATCGGGATGCCGCATGGCGTAAGATCTCCTCCCCCGACCCCGGCATGAGCGTGTACGCTCTGCTGCCCGATCCCTCCGGCGATGTCTGGGCGGCGACTTCGCTTGGCGTGGGCCGCGTGCGCGGCGACGGGTTGAAGCCGGCCAGCCTGAACCGCTGGTTGGAGAAATCCGAGGAGGAGTTCTTCCAACTTGCCGACGACGGCATCGTAGCCCTCGCTCGTGCCGGCATCGATGCGCAGCACGGCCGGAAAGG
>CAYUZM010000214.1:0-8162 GCA_964449665.1 uncultured Solibacteraceae bacterium | reverse complement strand
AATGCCTCCATCTTACCTGACACGTTGAACCGGAGAGATATCTCGCTGCCTGCCTGGATACCCCTAATAATTTCTGAGACTGGCCGCTTGGTTCGAAGCAAAACATTGCATTCGCTTCGAGGTGATACTATTTCGCTTCCAGTTGAGTCGACCGTGATAACCATTTCCGAGCACTGTATTGCTGCGACCGCAAAACTGCTCAAGTCGAGCTCTGCTTCACGATACCCAGCCCGCCTCATTACGTCCAAGAGGATCCACGCCGGATTACTTGTGAAGCTGTCCCCAATATACACTCCAGAAGTGTTATAGGTCGGTAGTATCGCTCCCTGAACAAGCACCTGAATACTCGCGTTGCCAATCCTTCGGCCAAGTGTGCTTGGAACAATGATCGATAGGACGGCAATTCCACCGTTGGGATCACCCACCGGATCGCCGGACTCGTTCCGAAAATCCATATTGAACGAACCGGACCTGCCGCCCAATGTGACGACGTTGTACCATCCTGTAGCACTCATATCACGGCCGGATTCGCCGGCAGGAATTTCGACTCCGTCGACGATTACCTTCAAAACGCCTGCAATTGGACCACTACACAGCACCGCCTCCATCCGGATCAAGTTGCCATCGCTTTGTGAGATGGTTACTATGCCGTCGGTCCACACCGTTCCGTACGCGATTGGTACAAATTCAAGGGCGTTGCCGTCGGTAGCGCTTGGAATTGAAATCGTTGCATGCTTCTCGCCGTATCCCCGCACAAGTCTGGCCGCTGGTATGAATTGAAATCCAGCGAACCGTCGCGTCGTCTGGAGCGACATGTCTTGGTCATACATCCCTCGGACGACGCAGTCTGACTTCGTATAGTTGCACGACGTAAAGGGCCCGCTCGGCGACAGATCGCCAACGCCGCCAGAGATATCGGGAGAGTATCCACACCCATGGAAAGGCGAGTACCGCGCACCACCGTCGGAAAGCGCCGCCACCGTCCGCTCCTCCTCGGTACGTGGGAACAACCACGCGCAGCGCTTCTGAATCCGCATGGTCGGCAAATGGGATCGGTACGCCCCGAGTCTGTTCACCACCGATAGTCGAATCGACCTGTAGTCGACTTCGTCCGGCGCGTTGATCGTCCCTCTTAGCATGAGGATCGGTTCACACAATTGGGAGTCTGCCTCCAAGTCATAGAGTACAAACCGAATCGTGATATCCGCACCCTTCCACAACCGCTCGGTGGTCAGCGCTGAAAGCGCTTGGTCCGCGTTCGCAAGCCGGATGAGTATCCTTGGGACAAAGGACGACTCCTCTCCTGTCGCCATCCGATACTCAAGCGGACTATGCTCGATCACACGAGCCTCGTAGGTTTCGCCATCTACCACAGCTCTATGAGAGGACCAGTAGAACACCTGAGTCGCACTGCACCGGCACTCAAAGAGGAAAAGGGGCGTTCCGGGCTTCTTTGATTCTTTGAGTACTCTCAATTCTTGCAATGTCGTAGTCTCCCGATCTGAAGCGCTAAGCCTCTACCTGAAATGAGCAATCGAACCAGTCCGGGCCGTGCTGTATCACTTGAAAGCTGCCCTGGACCACAAAAGCACCTGAATACACTCCGCCCGACTCCCACGTCGGCTTGTATCGTGAGGGGAATAGTTGGCATTCGAGTTGCACCTCCCTCACATGGATCGTGCGTCCGGGCTCAACTCCGATCTGGAAGGTAAGCGGAGCAGCCTCGGTGTTCACGCCTGCTGACAGGTACACTTGCGACCACTCCGAGCGGCTAGCAAACTCCACGGCATGCGTTTCGGAACTGTTGGCCAAAACTATACGGCCGGAGCTCGTCACGCCGGAGCGAACGAACATGCTTGCGCAGAACGTCCCATAGCCTGCAATTCCGAGCTCTTGTCGCACGGTCTGTTCGACATTTCCACTGTTCTGAATCGCGTGACTACGGGCCTCATCGGAACCGCCTGGCGGTAGCTCAGTCACACTTGCAAGAGGGTCAGATACCCAGAGATCTGCCGTAAGGCTTTCGGAATACGCCAATAAGTTGCTAAATGGGTCGAGGAATTCGAACCCATCAACCGCCGCCTCGGAACTCGAACAGAAATTTCCTAACGAGGACATCTCTGCCGCTACCAACCCCTTGTATTCAAGGTCCCAAGTCCGCTTAAGTGGTCGGTTGTTCGCACCTGTGATTACTGCGCCGCCGGCCAGATAGTTGGCTGCGCGATAACCAGCGACACGACGCCGCAGATTACACTGAACAGGCGACATCGAATTCAGCTGTGGTAATAGCACCGTTCTTATTCCTCGATCTCGATGATTGTTGCGCGGAACTCATACGCATTTATGCCGCCGCAAGCGGCAGTCATGGAGTCCGGAATGACTGCGCACCTGTCGTGCATCGCTCCAGTCACCGGGTCGCAAAATGAGAACAACGTATTCTCGGCGATGTGGCGTTCGCAGAATCCGACGAGCAATGATGCCTCGTCCTCAGAGAGGCCGGCGAATTCGATCCCCCACGACAGCGGCGGTGACTTCCGGCGCTGATACATCTGTCCCCCGCCACCCCAAAAATGGACGTCTGTGTGCATAGGGCCGTGGCTCCTCCGAACCGGGAATTGAACGCCTCCGCCACTCCTAAGTTTTGGGAACTCTGCCACAACTCCTCACTTTCAGTACTCGTTCAACGCGGTGCCAAACGCACCAGACGTTAACATCGCCTGGCGGACTGCCTCGGCAATGTCCTCTTTGCGATCAAGAAATGACCGTGCGTCCAGCGCCTCGATTCGGACGTCGATTCGGCTTGGGGTGAAGTGTTGACGCTCAATTGCCCGAGGTGAGCCATCAAAGGCAGAATCCACGCCAGCGATGCGCGACCCTCTATCTACCAAACCTTCTAGCGGGCGAATTGGCGATTGCCAAGCATATCGCTGACTGTCCATTTGCCCTTCCAGACCCGTGGCAGGTCCTCCACGAAACAGATCCAATAACGCCGACGTCACGGGAGAGAATGGACCGCCGCCGGCATCCATGGCGCCACTTCCCCCGTAACGGCCGCCACCAGCAAGCGTGTCGAGCGAATTCGTGAGTTCGCCTCCACTCTGTGAACTCCACGCCATCCTCATTGCGGCAAGACCTGCGGCCATCACCTGTCCAAGCTCTTCAGTCACTGAGGATCCGATAGGAGTTGATGTGCTTCCTGATAGTAGTTCGCTCGAAAGATTGTTCTCACCCCCTCGCTCGCCTCCTGTTGGTGCGTATCCGCTGAATTGCGCATCGAGTGAAGATAGCCGGCCGGAGTATGCTACATCCTCGCGTGCGACCAGTTTCTCCAAACTCGACACATATCCATCCAATAGAGACACTAGCTCGTCACCACGCATTGTCACTCATTCTCCTTTGCTCTTCCAGCAATACGTTGAACGCCTGCCACAGCAGCACAGGTAGAGCCTCGTGGACCCGCCGTCCACCGGCATCCCACAAACGGAACTCTTCTAGTAACATCACGCTCTTAGCGGTGATGCTTGTCACCGGGCATGCAGCGGCGTCAACTCCGTTGCGGCTCCATACGGCGCGACTCCCCGCATCGGCTTCTAGACCAAGGAATCCACATCGGCGCGCCCTCTCCCAACCGCGCGCACGGCAAGTCTCGCATTTCCAAGTGGTGTCTTTGCTCGAGAGGAACTGAAAAGCGAGGACTAGTTTTTTTCTTCGTCCAGAGTCAGGGCAATGCATTCCCGAATGCGCGAGAGCATTTCGGCCACCAGTCGTTCCGGCGCGAACTCGCTCACCCCCTCGGCCGCTACTGGCTTTCCGTCGATTACCAGTCCTTCTACCGCAAGAACCCAGCACCGCAGGAACACTTCGTCCACACGGAGGCTGCTAAGTTGGGCATTCAGGCGTTCGGATTTGGAATCACCCGCATTACCAAACTCAATCTCACGGTAGAGACCATGCAACTCCCGGAGAAGCTTAATGCGATGCCCCAGCGTCATCTGGCGAATCGTGAATGTAACGCCAGGATAAACAATGGACTGGTACTCGTTACTGCTCGCAAGGTCGATACTAGGCGAAGGCGATGCTGAGTTCGTCATTGTGGCTTCCTTGTGCTCGTGCGTCGCGAATTGTCCATTCGAGCTTAGTCTGGGTATCCTCAAACGCGGGAACTTCTGGCACTACACTCTTCAGATACACACCGCATAGTTGACCTACGGCGTCGCCCAGTTGGAACATGATTGGAAGTGGCTCCCGGAGGCGGCTGGCGGCGAACAGGGACGACATGTCGCTTGAGGAACTGGCGCTCAGTCTTAGATCCACACGGACGTCGCGGGTACCACCAACAACGCATCCCGGCACACCCGGCCCGAACTCGCGCTGGCGGTACTCAATGTTGTTCGACATTCGGATTCCCCCCTGCAGCACGTTGTGGCTCTGCGTCGTCGATGACCCGATCCACGCCTGACCCAACGTTCCGGGAATCAAACTCACCGAATAGTCGTCCACAACCGGCTCCGGCGGATACTCCGACAGCCCTGCAATTCCTCCAGTAAAGCTCGAAGAATCGAAGAAGGTGCGCCCCTCGCCGGAGAACGTCATTTCATGAAAATCCCCGTTGACATTCACGCGCAAATCGTTTGCGACAAACCCAGCAACACCTCGCTGAACCGCCTCTTGCGGATCCCAATAGTCATACATTGTCACAGATTTGAGCCCGTCGCCCAGCGTATAGGTAACAGTCCGATCAAGGCTCTGACCGGGTTGCATCGACTTCGTGAAGGGGACGTTGAGAGCGACTGTGCTCGCGTCCAGTACGGCATCGACGAATCGGATCTCCCCGCCGCTCGATATGCCCTGGCCGGCGCTCAACCCATGTGGCTGCCCAGTGCTCAACGTAACACCGCCAACTATCGCCTGGACGGTGTTCGCGCTAAAGACCCGCACGGCGCCACCAGTCACCGATTGCAACAACTCGTGCAACGCAGGAAACCCTGTCCAGGTATCCCATTCTGTCAAATAGCAGCTAAGCTGAACCGCAACGCTCTCCCTGCCACTGGTCGGCACTCCCGGGTAAGTTCGACTGCCAGTCTTATCCCGTCGTACGCCAACAAATTTTCGCTCCCGAAGACGAAAGGCGCTCAGCGGCAGACGATTCGCTCCTGTAACGGCCGCGGCCGTTCCAAATGCACTCTCAAGCGCCCCATAGACACGGTTTTGATTCGATGCAATAAAACAACTCATGCCAATACCTTTCAGTACTTTCTAATGTCGACTGACATGACCACTTTCGATGTCTGGCTGTATTGAAGTCCGCCGGACTTTATCGGCTCGGCATGCACTTCCCAACCGCCGCCAAAGTAGCCCCCGACGCCCCACTCACCTTTCATCTCCGCCAGAATTTGCATGATCGAAAGCACCAGCGCACTACTCAACTCGGAAAGGCGATCCGTGCTTTCGCTACTCGCCGTGCCTTCTACGACGATCTCAGCGCTCCCGGATGTTGCGGCAAATTTCTCTCTCATACTATTGACAACACGGCGGCAATACACCGTGCAGAGGGGGCCGTTGTGCGCAGTATGCCTTTCCAGTAGCGAGACCGGAATCTGCCCTCGCAGGACTCTCACTGCCCTGCTGAATGCAGGATCACTCCGTCCTTCCGGCAAATTGGCGGGCATCTTCTCGGATAACCCACAGGAAGATTCCAGAGCATCGGCCAGGAAATGTGCAAGCTCATCTCCGATGTGAAGCATCGTTACCCTCTCGTAAACATCCGGCTCTTGCGGAGCACGAAGTCGATCGTCTGGATTGGTTCCGGTGGTTCCCCGCTGCCGACCGTCACCGCACTCGCGGCATAACTATCGCCGGCCCCAATCGCCGTCTCAGTCTGTTTCCACAAGGCACGCTCGTCGGTGCCGATGTACACGTGAAATGCAACTACTCCAACCGGCGGTTCGGCGGGAACAATCACGAGCCCTTGCCCGGCATCGAGGGAAACCGCCAGTACATCGCTCAATGCTCCAGAGACGCCGCTCGAGTTCAACCAGGCGATCGCGACATAGTAGGTTCCCGCCCCTATTGGGATACCGTTGGTTTCCAGCCCGGCGATTTGTCCCTTCGGAATTGGATCATAGACACACGCGATACCCGTATCGGTATAGGCATCCCAGGCTTCGGTGGCCTGCGCCCTAAAGTTCTCCAGCCGCTTGCCATACCGGTCGTTGAGCACACTGTAGTAGGCGTCGGAATAGAACAATTGGAGCGTATGTAGACAAAACCATCGCTTCAATCCGTCGCTGACGACCACGCGGTCTAGGCGCAATACATTGTTCAGCGTGCCTAGCCTCGACTCCAGCCCATGATTCACCACAAACTGGGAAATTCTCAGGTGACAGTCGCCTTGAGCCAATGCGAGTTTGTGATCGATATTGATACCTTCAGCGCGAGCCACTTCGGACACGCCGCTGTCTACCTTCACGACATCTTCGATGCCGGACACAAGACCGTCTAGCAACAGCGCCATCGAATTCTCCTTCTACTGAAATCACCCACGCCACGTCAGTCAGCGCGTCTGCTCGCGTCCGGCTCCCTCGCTACGACATAGCTTGGGCAATGAACTTCGGCTGCGCGGCGACCTTGTGCTTGCTGACGCCCCAGTTCCGCACTCACTTCGTCGTCGGTTGCCAGCCTTGCCGTGCCGTCGACCAACATCCTGGCGGCAGTTCGTCTGGCGACCTCGCTGATTCGTCCCTCTACCCCACCGTTCTTCGTCGCAAGCGTCGCGATCCAGGTATATTCCGCGGATATCGACACTTCATGCGCGCGTATCCGTTCATAGTAGTTGCGAATGTCCATCTTGCCGGTACTCTCCCTGGTTGCGATGGTAGGGGCGCCGCAACAACCGTAGCGCCCCATTCCTTCGCCTGCTAGCTACGAACGACAACCGCGTGATTGTTTCGGAGCACACCAACTCCGTACAACACGTCCACGGTGAACTGCTGGGACAATGTGTTCGGTTGATAGCTCATCACTACGCGCATGCCGAAGTTGCCAAGTTCCGCATACTCGGCAATCGCGCCCGTACCCGGCAGCGGCTGCGGCAACCGGCGCATCACCAAGCCGATTGCGTCTGTTGCAAACGCCAGGTTATGCGTGGTCGTGGGTGTACTACCAGTCTTTGGAACGAATTGCGACCTGAATACGAAGAAGTTCTTCATGCGGCCTACGGCGCCGTCAATCAACGCGCGAAGCCCAGCTTCTCCGGCCGAGTTAAATTCGCTAAAACGCGCGATCTGGCGCACCTGCGAGTACGCGTCGCCGTTCAGAATCAGATATCGCGGCACCCGCGCCGGCACCTTGGCATTGAAAAGCACGGTCTCGGCCTGATCGACAACCGACTCCGTAATGGCCGAACCGCCCGTGCCCAACGGCGAGTTCGCGCTGAACTGTGCGTACGTTCCCAACAGATCCGATTCGATCTTCTCGGCAAGTGCAATCACGGCCGGCTGCATGTAGAGTCGCAGAAGGTCAGGCACCGCCAGCACCTTCGTGACGTCCGGAATCTGAAACGTCGCTTCCGCGTGCGTGTTCAGTACAAGCTGTGCGTTACCCAACGCCGGATTCTGGGTGACTACCGTGCCGCCCTCCGAAATGTTGTTCGCAACAAGCGCCGGAGGAATCGGAACATTGATGGTGTCTCCCGCTTGAGCAAGTGACGGTTCAAACTGGCGGTTCACCAGATTGCCCATTACAAGGTTGCCCATCAGCGACGGCAACGCGTCCGCGGCCACCAGCTTAACAATCGCCTGGGCCACATTGGCCGACGTAATCATTGGCATTCAGTACTCTCTCCTTCAGTTGATTCACTAACCACGAGTGCGTACACGACAACCCCACTGTTGGTTGCCTGAGACAAATCGCACCCTCTCCACTACCTATGCCGCAAGCGCCTATAACGTTCGCTTGCTTTGCGCGATGATTCGCACAACGGCTTCCCGCGCTCGCCGCATGGCGCCAGGGTCCATGCCAGGACGAATCTGGTCCAGGTCGCACCCCTCATCAAGTTCACTGTGCCTCGCCGGAATGCCTGTGCCTGATATCGCCCGTGCCGGCACCAGTTCGGGATTCTGGCTGAGGAACGACCTCAAATATTGGTGCGCTACAACTCTTTC
>CAYUZM010000213.1:674-8173 GCA_964449665.1 uncultured Solibacteraceae bacterium | reverse complement strand
GATGCTTGCGAACGCGAACCTGGTGATTACGGCTTGGGACGGCGATGTGTTGGTGGGCATGGCGCGGTCGGTGACCGATTGGGCGTATTGCACCTATTTGTCGGACCTGGCGGTGCGGTTGTCATATCAAAAGCAAGGCATTGGCAAGGAGCTGATGCGGCGGACACAGGAGGCGGCGCCCGAGGCGTCGTTGATCCTGCTTGCGGCGCCGAAGGCGGTGGACTATTATCCGCGCGTGGGGTTCACGCGGCATGAGAGTGCGTGGTGGCTGCGGAGTGGAGAATCGATCCGTTAGGGGGTGAATCGTGACGATGGACCGGCGAAGAGTGGCGGTGGTGTTGGGCGGTGTGTGCGTGAGCTCGACGTTGCGGGCGGCCGAGGTTTGGACGAAGGAGCCTTCGACGTGGGATGAGAAGGACATGGCGAAGCTGTTGAGCGACTCGCCGTGGGCCCACACGGTGCAGGTGGGGATGGGCGGCGGTGGACTGGGCGGACCGGGAATGGGGGGCGGCGGCGGGAGCGCCGGTGGCGGCGGGGACGATCCAACGGGTGGGAGTTTGAGTGGTCCCGGTGGTGGTCCGTCGGGCGGCGGGGGGATGGGCGGGGGCGGACGGCGGGGCGGAGGAGGCGGAGGAGGCATGGGCGGCGGCGGGGGGACGCCGGCGATGACGTTCACGGTGCGCTGGATGAGCGCGCTTCCTTTGAAGCATGCGATTGTGCGGACGAGGATGGGGAAGGAAGCGGACACGTCGCCGCAGGCCAAGGAGTTTTTGGCGCGCGAGGAGATGCACTATGCGGTGGCGTTGATTGGGCCTCCGCGAGGGATGGGTGGAGGCGGCAGAGGCGGTGGGGATGGCAGAGGTGGTGGCGGCGCGGCTGAGGGCGCCGCGGATGAACGGAGGCAGCGGATGACGGTGCAGCTCCAGGAGCAGACGGCCTTGCTGCGGAAGGGGAAGCCGCCGATCAGGCCCGAGAGCGTGCAGATGCCGCAGCCGGGACAAAGTAGCTACCTGTTTCTTTTCCCGCGCACGGATGCGATTTCGCTTGAGGACAAGGAGGTGGAGTTCGCCACGAAGCTGGGACAGGTAGAGGTGAAACGGTAGTTCAAGTTAAAGGAGCTGGTTTACAACGGCCAGCTTGCGCTTTGAGATGCAGCGGGGCGGATGGGCTGCGGGCGGAACGAGTTGTGGGCGGCAGGGACAGCGGAGCGGATAGACGTCGGGGCGGACGGGGGAAATGTTGACGCAAAGCGGCGGCGTCCTGCGCTGAAACGAGTGGAGGCGAGCATGAATCGCTGGTGCGGGTCGATTTCGGCGGCAGTGGTTATGGCGACGGTACTGGCGGCGGGTTGTCTGCGGAAAACCCCTGGCGACGCGGCGGGTGAGGGGGAGATTCGGGGCGTGCCTGTTGGCGTGGCGGGAGCGCCGCGCGTGGATGGGGGACGGCCGCCAGCGCCTTCGGTGGGTGCGCCTTCAGCGGGTGTGCCATTGGAGGGGGCGCCTTCGGTGGGGACCCCGTTGGCGGGAGCGCGGACGGTGCCGGAAGGGTATCAAGTTACGGAGATGCCGGGCGGGCAGGGGCGCATTCTGCGGGCGTCTTTTTCCGGCAATGCTCGCAGTGCGCAGACGACGCTGGGAGGGATGCTGGGGAACCTGGCACGGCAGTATTTCGACGCCCGGCCGGACGTGGTGGGAGCGGTGGCGAGCGCGGACGATCAACGGGCGCAAGCAATCTTCCACGCGCGGGTAGGCGGGATGGCGTCGACGGCGTTGATGGTGGTGGAACTGGAACGAGGCAATGGGCGGGTGACGGTGCTGCTCGATGAGGCGGGCAGGTTTCGCGCGACGGCCGGACGCATGGCGCAGGTGGCGGCGGGAGGGCGCGAGGGCGCGCAGGGCGGCCCGGCTGCGGCCCCGCGGCAGATTCAATGGGTGCGGCATCAGTTTCCCGACGGCAGCGGAAACATCAATCTGCCTTCGGACTGGAGGATGCAATCGGCGGCCAAGGGCGCGGTGGACGCGATGGGACCGAACGGCGAAGCGATCGGGTTGGGCGGGCCGTACATTGTGAACACGAACTCGTGGTATGCGCAGAGCGGCTATCTGACAGGGCCTTACATGCGGCCCGTGCAGGCGATGCAGTATCTGTTTCCGCAAATGGCGCGCACGGCGGCGCGGAATGGGTACCAGAAGCAGTTGGTCCGCATTCTGGAAGTGCAGGAGTTTCAAGAGCAGGGCGTTCCGGCGGCCTATATTTTGTATGACTGCATGGTCAACGGGCGGCCATACCGGTTTTATGAGATGGACACGACGCGGATGATCGATCAGTCGATGTGGATGTTCTATTCGTCGGTGGTGGGGGCGCCGCAGGAGGTGTTTGCGCGGGAGTTTGGAACGCTGGTGCAGATTTGGCAATCGTGGCAGATCAGCAATCAACTCATTGCGAGCCGGTTGCGGAGCGCGGTGGAGAGCATGCGGCAGGCAGGGGAGATTTTGCGGTCGGCGAACCAGAGCACGAGCGCGACGTACGATCGCGTGAACCGAGGATGGAGCCTTTACTTTCGCGGCAACGAACTGGTGGAGCACATTCCCACGGGCGGGCGCGGGGAAGTGGATCTGAACTATGCGCAGCGCATGGTGGAAAAGTTGAATGAGGCCGAGGGCGGGCAGACGTGGCGCGTCGTGCCGATGCGCGATTACTGAGCGCGGGGCGGCTTAGGCGCGGGGATTGGTTTGCAAGGACATGAAGTTGCCGTCGGTGCGGGACGGCGCCTTCGAGCGCACGATGCGCGAAAGGTCCATGATGCAGAGGGTGTTGCTCTCGCCGAAGGGTTCCGGGTAGAGTTTGAAATCCACGGGCTCCTTTTCGGCGTTCAAGGCGGCGACTTCAGTGGCGGTGGCAAAGCCGAGGATCTGAATGGCGCCGCCGGTGAGCTTGTGATATTCGAAGCTTTGGAAGATACGCTCGATGAAGAGGGGGGCTTCGAGCGTGGGGGCCGAGACGCTGTAGCCATAGACGCCTTCAGGCAATTGGGCCACGGAGAGGCCTTCGTGGTCGGCGTGGATCGGCTTCACATGAAACTTCTTGCGGGCGGACTCCAGCTCGGCAAGGAACGCAACAGCAGGGGTGCTCATAGGTGGGAAACCTAGATTTTACCACGGCGAAGCGGCGGTGCCGGCGGGTTGGCGCATGGTAACCTGGAGATTCCTGCCTTGAAAATCGGATTTGTAAGTCTCGGTTGTCCCAAGAACCTCGTCGACACGGAAGTGATGATGGGCCAGCTCGTCTCGCGCGGCCATGAACTCACGCCGCGTCCGGACGAGGCCGATGTCATTGTCGTGAACACGTGCAGCTTCATCGATCCGGCCAAAGAGGAGTCGGTGAACACGATTCTGGAGATGGCGGAGTTCAAGAAGAGCGGCCGGGCGCAGCGGCTGGTGGTGGCCGGGTGCCTTGTGGAGCGCTATCGCGGCGACATACAGAGAGACCTGCCGGAAGTAGATGCCGTGGTGGGGACCAACGAGGTGGAGCGGATTGTGGCCGCGTGTGAGGGCGGGGCGAGCGCCGCGCTACCGCCGGTGATCGAGCCTTACCTTTATCACGAGGGCACACCGCGGGTGTTTACGACGCCGAGGCATTCGGCCTACATCAAGATTGCGGAAGGTTGCGACCATCCGTGCACGTTTTGCGTGATTCCGCACTATCGCGGGGCGTTCCGGAGCCGGCGGTTCGAGTCGGTAGTGGTGGAAGCGAACCGCATGCTGCAACAGGGCGTGCGTGAGATCAACCTGATTGGGCAGGATACGACCAGTTACGGCGAAGACCTCGGATTGAAGGACGGTCTGGCGCAATTGTTGGCGCGGCTGGCGAATTTGAATGCGCCGAATCCTTATTGGGTTCGATTCCTGTATGCGTATCCGAACCGCATTACGCAGAAGTTGTTGGATACGATTGCCGAGCATCCGGCGCTGCCGAAGTACATCGACATGCCGCTGCAGCATGCGAGCGCGAATGTGCTGAAGCGGATGAAGCGCGGCTCAAACGGCGATTTGTTTTTGAAGATTCTGGACCGTGTGCGGCGGACGATTCCGGGCGTGGCGATCCGGACGAGCTTCATTGTGGGATTCCCCGGCGAGACGCAGGTGGACTTCGACGAGTTGTGCCAGTTTGTGGAGGCGGCGAAGTTTGACCGTGTGGGCGTGTTCACGTATTCGGACGAGGACACGAGCAAGTCGTTCGAACTGGACGCGAAGGTGGGCAAACGGGACATTGCGAACCGTAAGCGGCGGCTGATGGCGATTCAGCGAAAGATCTCGAAGAAGATGAACCGGGCGCTGGTGGGTTCCGAGCACACGATTCTGGTGGAGGGGTTGTCGCAAGAGACGGATCTGCTGTGGGAAGGGCGGCTTTCGACGCAGGCTCCCGAGATTGACGGCGTCTGCTACATCAACGACGACAATGGTTCTCCATTGCGGCCGGGCGAGTTCCGGCGGTTCCGGGTGACCGAGGCGCACGACTACGATCTGGTTGGCGAGGTGATCGGTACGGCCGAAGCCGTAGCGGCGCCACCGGTGCCCGTGTTTCCGATTCTTGCGGACCGCACGAGCATTCATATTTCCAGAGGCCAATGAACACCGTAAAATGTCCCACCTGCAAAGCGCAGGTCGCCTTCGGCGCGTCCGATTTTCCATTCTGCTCGGACCGTTGCAGGCAGATTGATCTCGGCGCGTGGGCGACGGAGCAGTACCGGTTTTCGACACCGATCATTCCCACTGGCGAAGAGGACGGCGCGCCGTTGCCCCCGCCGGACAACGAAGACTCGTAGCGGCGGGCAGCGGTACCGGGAACGTTGAACGGATGCGCGAGGGGCGGACCAGTGCGCTACGCGGCTCTTCTGCCGGCGTTTCAAGTGATCGTGATCGTACTGTGCTAGACAAGAGAGGATGCTACTCCGCTCCTCTCTTGTTGTTTTTTTGCTCTCCGCCATGCTGGCGGCACAGCCGGCGCGCGACCGCCATGTGGTGATGATCAGCATTGACGGCTTTCCCGCCTACGCGTTGAACGACGACCAACTACCCGTGCCGAACCTGCGCATGCTGGCGCGCAACGGCGTGGCGGCGCAATCGATGAAGCCGGTGAATCCGACGGTGACGTGGCCGAACCACACGACGCTGGTGACGGGGAACACGCCCGCGCGGCACGGACTGCTCTACAACGGCGCTCCTGTGCGAGGCGCGGCGGGGCAACCCGTGAAGGTGGAGCCGTTCGTTCCCAAGACGGAGTTGGTGCGGGGCGTGACGGTGTACGACGTGGCGCATAAGGCGGGGCTGACGACGGCCGAGGTGGACTGGGTGGCGATTCAGGACGCGCCGACGATCAATTGGGCGTTTGCCGAGTATGGATATCCGGACCGTGCGATCGAGAGGGAGATGGTAGCGGCGGGCCTTGCGACGGCAGCTCAGATGAAGGACTTCCGCAAGCTGCCGATCACGATGCGCGATGAGATCTGGACGCTGGCGGGCGAGCACATCATCACGAAATACAAGCCGAACCTGTTGCTGTTCCATCTGCTGACCACCGACAGCGTGCAGCACCGGTATGGTTCGCACACTCTTGCCGGCTACACTGCCTTGTCGCACGCCGATGCGAAGGTGGGGCGGCTGATTGAGGCGACCAAGCGCGCGGGGATCTTTGAGAGGACCACGTTCATGATCGTTTCCGATCATGGTTTTCGTACGTATAACCGGCGAATTTCTCCGAACGCATTGCTGTCGCAAAAGGGGCTGGACAAGTCGGCTTATGTGATTCCCGAAGGTGGCACGGCGATGGTCTACGTGACGAAGAAGGAAGGCAAGGCGGAGGTTGTGGAGGAGCTGAAGAAGCTATTTGCGGGAGTGGAGGGCGTGAAGCGCGTGATCGCTCCGGAAGAGTTTGGTCCGCTGGGATATCCCGATCCGGCGAAGGAGCCGCGGATGGCTGATCTTGTGCTGGCCACGGGCGACGCCTACAGCTTCAGCGGCGCCGCGACAGGAGACGTAGTAACGGTAATGCCGGCGGATGCGGCGGGGGGCGCGCATGGATATCTGCACGACGACCCGTACATGCAGGCCATCTTTATTGCGTCGGGGCGCGGCATCAAGAAGGGAGCGGTGTTGGGAAAAATCGTGAATCTGGATGTCGCGCCGACGATTGCGCGCTTGCTTGGGGTGACGCTGCCGCCGACCGAGGGCAAGGCGCTTACTGGAATTCTTCAGTAACGTTGCCCGAGGACGGTATCGGTGTGCGCGCGAAACGAAGATTGCGGCGCGCTAGAAGCGCGACTGCGGCCAGTCCCGCGGTCATGAGTGTGATGGTCTGCGGTTCCGGAATGGCGCCTGTGGGCGGGCCGGGATCGGGCTCGACATCCTGGCCGAAGCGGATGTTGTCGATTCCGCTGAGCTCACTGGCGGCACCGATGTTGGCGGCGTTGATAAAGATGGTGATCACGTTGCCGCGGATGGGAGTGCCGAAAGTATGGCTGGTGTGCGTGGGACCGGCGCCGGATACGGTTGAGTTGGCTTCGTGGAAGACGCGATTGAGAGTGGGGTCGGAGCCGTTGTAGTCGGCGTCGTAGACCGAGACAGCGGCGATTTCGTAATCGGTTTCGAACCATCCACCAAGATCGAAGCCATAGAGCAAGGCATCGTAGCCGTAGTCGGCGCGAAGCACGATGGTCATGTAGCGTAATCGTTGCCTAGGCCGGTGTAGGTGCTTCCCTGATAGAGAACGCGGACGAGGTTGCCGTAGTTGTAGCGCCAAAGCGAGGGACCGCCGGTATAGATGGAATAGGGGCCATATTCGACGACGACATTCGGTGTGAAACCTTCGGTGTCGTTGCCGTATTCGAACTTGGTGTTGCCGACGGTGACCGAAGTGGAGATGACGCGGTCGCCATAGGTTTGATCGACGGTGAAACCTTCGGGAAAGTTCTCAGAGACCGGATAGAGGGCCGGATCGGAGAGGTCGGTAATGTCGAAGGTGAGAATGCTGGCGTGAGCCGGTGAAACAGTTCCCGACAGGAATCCGGTGAGCAGGG
Organism: uncultured Solibacteraceae bacterium; assembly: GCA_964449665.1. Taxonomy (GTDB): domain Bacteria; phylum Acidobacteriota; class Terriglobia; order Bryobacterales; family Bryobacteraceae; genus JAFLBB01. The sequence goes on along the minus strand of CAYUZM010000213.1, from coordinate 1,098 downwards.
CGATCAGGAGAAGTTTGTCGCGCAGCAAGATCGTGGTCCTCCCAGGCGAAATCAGGTGTCCATCGTAACGCTGTTTTTGGTGAGTGATTCCAACAATTTACGGACATTTGTACTGGTACGGAAAAATCGTGATGCTTTGCCGCGAGCGCACGCATTATTAGTTACGGCCGCGGCGTAAACGGGCATCGTAAAGCCGGGTGCGTGCATCCAATCGGGCAGACTTATGGACCTACAACTTACTGGTAAGCGTGCACTTGTAACAGGATCGACGGCAGGGATTGGTTTTGCGATTGCGGCCGCACTGGCGAGAGAGGGCGCCGAGGTGATTGTGAACGGGCGAACGCCGCGCGGCGTGGACGAAGCCATCGCGCAGATGCGCATGGACGTGCCGCTGGCAAAGCTTGTGCCGTTCGCGGGGGACTTG
>CAYUZM010000213.1:0-664 GCA_964449665.1 uncultured Solibacteraceae bacterium | reverse complement strand
GTCGAAGGATTCGCCGGCGACCTCGCCAAGGCTGACGTCGCTGCCGCGCTCAAGAAAAAGTATCCGGCCGTAGACATCCTCGTGAACAACCTCGGCATCTTCGAGCCCAAGCCGTTTGAGGAGATTCCGGATGAGGACTGGCAGCGGTTCTTCGACGTGAACGTGCTTTCGGGCGTGCGGCTGGCGCGGCTTTACCTGCCCTATATGCGTGAGCGGGATTGGGGACGGATTGTGTTCATTTCGAGCGAATCGGGCGTGCAGATTCCGAGCGAGATGATTCACTACGGAGTTTCGAAGACGGCGCAGATTGCGGTGGCGCGCGGGCTGGCCGAGCATGTGGCGGGAACGGGGATCACGGTGAACTCGGTGCTTCCGGGCCCCACGCGTTCGCGCGGTGTGAACGATTTCGTGGAGGCGTTGGGAGCGTCGAGCGGAAAGACGAGCGCCGAGGTGGAGAAGGAGTTTTTCCAGAAGACGCGGCCGAGCTCGCTCATTCAACGGTTCGCCACGGCTGAGGAAGTGGCGGCGATGGTGGCCTATGTGGCGAGCCCGCTGGCATGGGCGACGACGGGCGCGGCGCTGCGGGTGGACGGCGGCGTGGTGCGTTCCATCCTGTAAAATGCGTGCATGTTTCTTCGTGCCCTGATTACCCTGGCGCTGCTGC
>CAYUZM010000212.1:0-8179 GCA_964449665.1 uncultured Solibacteraceae bacterium | reverse complement strand
AGGGTGAGGCGAAATGGGAAAGCTTCACCGGAGCTATGGAGGTTGAAATCTCTATCAACCGCATGCAGCCGTAGTGCAGAGTGATTCACGAGTTCCTCACTTATGTCGCGTGGGCCATCACTCCGGAAGGCCGTCCGCAGAACCTCGGAGAACTCATGCTCGACGGCGATGACGCAAAGCTGAAGGCAGCCACCGAGCTTCAATCGTTCGGCATACTTGTTACGGCCGAACCCTACTACGCGGTGACGCAGCCGAGCGACGCCGTTGTGTTGGAAGGTGTCATCAAGCCCGGCACCACCGGCACCATCACGCCCATCGAGGCGAAGTATGAGTTGATGCCGCGTGGCATGTATATTTCGCGGCTGCCCGCGACCGACCGTGTGAGATGGTCGGTGGAAGGCAAGCGCGAGATTCCGCTCGATCTTCTCGAAGCGCGCCAGGCCTTGGCCGTGGCGCGATCGGTGAACGCCGACAAGTACGCGGCCGACACGATGAAGAAGGCCGCGACGGACATGTATAACGCCGAATCCTATTTGAAGTCGAAAGGCGACTTCAAGAAGATTCAATCGCTCGCCCGCAACGTCACGCAGCTTTCCGAAGATGCGCGCCTGATCTCCGTGAAGAGGCAGGAAGAGGAATACCTCGAAGCACAGCGCAAGGAAGCGGCGGACCGGTTGTCGGCTGCGCAGACGGCCGCCGAGCAGGAAGCGCGCCGCCGCGAACTCGCCGAGGCCGAGCGCAAGATTGCTGATGAACGCGCCGAAAACGCCCGTCTGCGCGCCGAGCGCGAACAACGCGAGCGCGTACGCGCCGAGCAGGAGCGCGCTGAGATCGCGCAAGCCCGTGCCGCGGCGGATGCTGCAAGAGCACAGGCCGAAGCCGGGTTGCGCGAAGCCGAAGCGAAGAAGGCCGAAGCGCTTGCCGCCGCCAAACTCGCGGCTGAGCAAACCGAAACGGCTCGCCGCGAACAGGCAGCCGCCGAAGCCGCCCGCAAGGCCGCTCTCGACGAACAGGCGCGACTGCGCGGCGAAGCCGATGCCGCCACCGCGCGCGCCCGCTCCGCCGAAGAGGAACGCGCCCGCATGCGCGAGCAACTGCGCATGCAGTTGAACACCGTGCTTCAGACACGGGAATCGGCTCGCGGACTGATCGTGAACATGCCCGACGTGCTGTTTGAGTTCGGCAAGTTTGCCTTGCGGCCCGAGGCGCGTGAAAAGCTGGCCAAGGTGTCGGGCATCGTCCTGGCATATCCGGGCTTGAAGCTCGAGGTGGAAGGCCACACCGACAGCGTGGGCAGCGACGCATTCAACCAGACTCTCTCGGAGAAGAGGGCGGATTCGGTGCGGACGTACCTGACGGGTCAAGGATTGAAGAGTGAATCCATTACCGCGCGCGGTTACGGGGAAAGCAAACCGGTGGCAGACAACAATTCAGCCACCGGACGCCAAGCCAACCGCCGCGTGGAAATCGTTGTGAGCGGCGACGCCATCCAGGCCCCAGCACTGGAAAGCAACGCCAGGTAGCAGCGGCTACTTCCTGAGCATCGGCTCAAGTAGCCGGACAAACGACGGAACCACTTCACGGTATCCAGACGCCGTGGGGTGGATTCCGTCGTTTTGCATCATGCCCGGTTTTGAAACCAGCGGCTCAAGCAGAAACGGAATGAGCGTCAGTTTGTATTGTTTGGCAAGGTCGCGATAGATCTTTTCGAACTGGCCGATGTACTCGGGCCCGTAGTTGCGCGGCAACGTCATGCCGGCCAGCACGACCTTGGCGCCCGCGCCTTGAAAGCCGCGAATCATCTCCTCCAGATTGGTGCGCGTAACGTGGATGGGCAGGCCGCGCAGGCCGTCGTTGCCGCCCAATTCGAGCAGCACAATCTCAGGCTTTGCAGCCACGGCATCGGCCAGTCGAGCCAGTCCGCCCGACGTCGTATCACCGCTGATGCCCGCGTTCACTACGCGATATCGATAGCCCTTGGCATCGAGCGCCGCCTGCATCAATTCGGGATAACCGTTGCCGGGCGCCACGCCGTAGCCGGCTGTCAGCGAGTCGCCAAAACAGAGAATGATGGGGCGGCTGTCGGCGGGTGGTTGCGCGGTGCGAGGCGGTTCTGCTTCGGCGCGCGGGGGCGGGGAAGCGGCGGGCGCAGCCTCTTGTTTCTGATTCTGACCGCATCCGGTGGACATCAATACAATTGCCGGAATGATAAGGAGTGCGCGCATCGGTTGCGATAATGGAATTCTCTCATGATAGACGTGCAGGGCCTTCACAAGGTCGCCGATACTGGGACGCATCGCGTGGAGATCCTACGCGGCGTCGATCTCCACATTCCGCGTGGCCAGTTCATCGCGATTCTCGGACCATCGGGAAGCGGAAAAAGCACGCTGCTGGGATTGATGGCCGGCCTCGATACGCCTTCAAGCGGAACCATCACGTTGGACGGCGTGGAGATCAGCGGCATGGAAGAAGATGCGCTCGCGCGGGTGCGGGGACAGAAGATTGGCTTCGTCTTTCAGTCCTATCAACTCATCCCCACGCTTACCGCCGAAGAGAACGTGCTACTGCCACTAGAGTTGAATGGCAACGAGAAAGGCGGCCTGACGCGCGCGCGCACGCTGCTGGCCGAGGTGGGATTGGGCGATCGCTGCGATCACTATCCGGTGCAACTCTCCGGCGGCGAACAGCAGCGCGTGGCTCTTGCCCGCGCCTTCATCGGTAAGCCGCCGATCCTGATGGCCGACGAGCCCACCGGCAATCTCGATTCGGCCACCGGCCAGCAGGTGCTCGAACTGCTGCTCTCGCTCAACCGCCGCGAAGGCGCGACGCTGGTTCTGGTAACGCACGATCAGCAGTTGGCTTCGTTCGCCGATCGCCGTCTCACCTTGCGTGACGGAGTGGTCGTGAGCGACGAACCATGACGGCGGCGAGCGGCCTTTCGTGGCGCACGGCGCTGCGCATCGGATGGCGTGAAATTCAATCGTCGAAGGCGAAGTTCCTGTTCGTGGTCCTGGCGGTGGCTGTCGGTGTCGGCTCGCTTGCCGGAGTGCGCGGCTTCGGGCGCGCGTTCCGCACGATGTTGCTCGGCGAAGCACGCACGCTCATGGCGGCCGACCTCAGCGTCCGCGTGTTCGAGTTGCCGGACGCGCGGCAACAGGAACTCTTTGCCAAGCTTGAACGCGAAGGCGTGCGGCGCACGCAGATCACCGAGACGGTTTCCATGGTCAGCACGGATGCCTCCGAATATCCGGCGCTGGTTTCGTTGAAGGCCGTCGATCCGGCCGCGTATCCGTTCTATGGCGCGGTGAAGCTCGATCCTCCCGGCCAACTTGCGGACGCGCTGCGCGACGACACGGTCGCCGTGAGCGAAGATCTGCTCATCCGCCTGAACCTGAAAGTCGGAAACGCCGTGCGGTTGGGCGGCCAGGAGTTCCGCATCGCCGCGCTCGTTGCCACCGAACCCGATCGCATGGCGGGCAGCTTGAATGTGGGGCCGCGCGTGATGCTGACGCGGCAGGCGCTGGATCGCACGGAGCTGATCAAGCCGGGTTCACGCGCCGCGCAACGCCACCTGTTCAAGCTGCCTGCGCAAGGCGTGACGGTGGGCGAATTGCGCGAGGAACTGAAGCACGCCTACCCGCAGGCGCTCATTGCCGACTACCGCGAGACGCATCCGCTCATCACGCGCGGGCTCACACGCTCGGAGCGATTCCTTTCGCTGGTGAGCCTCATTGCGCTGATCGTTGGCGCGCTGGGCGTGGCGGCGACGATGCACGCGCACCTGCAGCAGCGGCTGGATTCCATCGCCATCATGAAGTGTCTCGGCGCGCGCTCGGCGCAAGTGCTCAAAATCTACATGGCCCAAACCGCCGTACTGGGCCTCGCCGGGGGGCTTGCGGGCGCCGTGGTGGGAGCATTCGTACAAGCCGCGTTTCCGCTGCTCATCATGCGGTACTTCAGCCTCACGCCGTCGTTCTCGATCGACTTTCAGGCCGCCGGCGAGGCCATGCTCATCGGGCTACTGGTGGCCATCCTGTTCACCATTCCCGCGCTCTTGGGGATCCGGCGCATCCGGCCGGCCGTCATCTTCCGGCGCGACATGTCCGAAACATCGCCCGCTTGGCGTGAGCGCTGGTGGCGTTCGCCGTCGGCGTGGATGAGCGCCGTCGCGATCCTCTGCGCCATTGCCGGTGTCGCCGCGTGGCTCGCGGGCGGCGACTGGGCCGAGCGTGCGCGCGTAGGCGGCTACTTCGCCGGCGGCCTGATTGTGAGCTTGCTCGTCCTGGCGCTGTTCGCCTGGGCGCTATTGAAGTCGCTGCGCATTCTGGTGCGGCTGCGCGGCGCCCACATGCACCCCACGCTGCGGCAAGGCATCTCGAACCTGTACCGGCCCGGGAATCAGGCGCAGGCGGTCCTGGTCTCGCTGGGCATCGGCGTGATGTTCACGCTGACGGTGTTTCTCATTCAACGCGGACTGCTGGACCAGTTGGTCGCCAGCTCACCGCCCAATATGCCCAATGTGTTTCTGGTGAACATCACCGCGCGCGAGAAGACGGGCATCGAAGAGCTTCTACGAAGCCATCCCGCCGTGAAAGGCGGTGCGGAAGTGAAAGCCACCACGTCGGCGAAGCTGGAAGCCGTCGACGGACAGCCGCTCTCACCAGCCGCGCTGGAAGGTCCGGCGCGCCGATTTCGTGGGGCCCGGGCAGTCAGCTATAGCGAAGAACCAAGGCCGCAGACCGACGTGCTCGGAGGCGCCTGGTGGAGCGTGCGTGAGAATCGCAACCCCGCGCCTGGGCAGGTCTGTATCTCGCAGGACGCCGCACGCGACCTCAAAGCGCGCACTGGCGCCAGGCTCACCTTTACTTCGGGCTTGCGCACGTTTGACGCGACGGTCGCCTGCGTCTTCCGCACCGAAGAGGTCAGGATGGGCGGCAACATGGACGTCATCTTTTCGCCCGGCACCCTCGACGGCTTGCCGATGCAATACTTCGCCGCCGTGCGTATGACGCCGAAGCTAGTTGCCGAATTCCAACGCGTCTCGTTCCAGCGCTTCCCATCGGTCACGGTCATCAACGGCGCTGACGTGCTGGAGATCGTGCAGGGCGTGGTGGATCAAATCGCTCTCGTGGTGCGGTTCATCTCGGGGTTTGCGATCCTCGCCGGCGCGATCATTCTCGCTTCGAGCGTGGCGAGCACGCGCTTCCGCCGCGTAAAGGAGGTGGCGATACTGAAGACCCTTGGCGCCACCAAACGCCGCGTGGCGGCCATCTTCAGCGCGGAGTTCCTCATTCTGGGTGCCGCCGCCGGGCTGCTGGGCGGCATTCTCGCCACGCTGTTCTCGAACCTGCTCCTCACACGGCTGCTGGAGTCGAGGTTTGTCTTCGACGCCGTTCCTAATATTGTGAGCATCATCCTGTCGGCGGCCGTGGGCGACGCCGCCGGATGGCTCGCCAGTTGGAAGATTCTGCGCGAGAAGCCGCTCGAAGTGCTCCGCCACGAGTAAGCGCGGTTACAGGAGCCGTTGCGCCTTCGGGCCTTGCGCCAGCCGCCGCAGACGCTCGTGCCGCTTGCGCACGTCTTCGTCGCCTTCAATCTCCAGCGCCTGCGTCACCCACTCCAGCGCCATCGTAAAGTTCTTCTCGCGATGTTCATAATGTTTGGCCAGCTCAATCAATGAAGCCGCCTGGTGCGGGTTCGCCACCGCCGCCAACTCGCTCCAGATCGCCACGGCCGCCTCCCAGCGCTTCTGCCGCCGCTCGATAAGCGCCACATCCCAAAGCGTGCGGAACATCAAGTCGTCCCGTAAGCCGCGCGAGGCCGCGTCGCGGAACAGGGCAAGCGCCTCGTCCACGCGCGCGCTCTGATGCAGCCAGCGTCCCATCGATACCATCTCTTCCGGATGTTCGATCGACCCGCCGGCCGGCGCATGGAACCTCTGCGGAACCACCGCCGCCACGCAGGCGAGCGTAACGATGTCGAGCGCGTTGTGCTCGAATACCTGGGCCAGCCACGGCGCGCCCTGGCCGCGCAGGAAGTCGAAGTACGCCGTGGGAATCTGCTCACCGGGAATGTCGTCGTGGCGCTCGAAGCCGATGATGTCGCGCTCCAACTGCTGGAGCTTGCAGTTGTCCAGACGCAGACGCCACAAGCGCCTCGCGCTATACAGCAGATCAACGTGGTCCATCGCGGCAAACGGCGGACGCGCCCGATTCATGCGATAGCGCGTCTCGAGCAGAGGCACGTCGAACGCACGGCCGTTGTAGGTCACCAGGGTCCGCGCATCCGCCAGTTCCGCGCTCAGCGCTTCCAGCACGCTCGGCTCCTCGCCGAAATCGCGCAGGAAGAACTGCCGTAACCGGAAGCCCTGTGGCGTGATGCGGCCCACGCCGATGAGGAAGGCGCAGGTGCCCGAGCCGCCCGCCAATCCCGTGGTCTCGGTATCGAGAAAGGCCCACTCCTCCGGCGGCGAAGGCTTGGCCTGCCCTTCGCTGACGGCGTGAAAAAGATCAGCCGGAAGTTCGGCAAGAGCGCCGATATCCACGCGGCCATGATGCGTACGCGCATCCCACGTGCGCTCGCTCTCCATATGAACGCCTTTCGAGGTGGCCACCTCGCGGCCGCCCGTCAGCCCCACCAGCATGGCCGCGGCTTCGGCCCGCTGCTGCCGCGCTTGCTCCTGCCGCTGCGCGACGTCGGCTTCGGCCCGCTCGGCGGCTTGCGCCATTCGTCTGCGAAGCTCGGCCAGTTGCTCCTGCAGATCCATGCTCAGCCGCCCATGGTCTCGAGTTCCGCTGTCAGCTTCTCCCAGCGAGCCATCAGCCGTTCCGCTTCCGCGCGGTTCGCGTGCAACTTTTGCGCCGTGCGCTGCGCCTCATCCGCGCTGACATACACCGCCAACTGCTGTTCACCCGCCGCGATCTCCGCTTCCAGCCGCGACATCTCATTCTCCACGCCGCTCAGCTCTTCACGCATCTTCGCCAGCCGCAGCGGATTCACTTTCTTTACGGGCTCGGCGGCCTTTGCCATCGCCATCGCGGCTTCCGCGGCGGCTGTCTCGGTGACGAACTCGTTATTGTGCATCTCCACGACGCCGGGCGGCATCAGCCCGCCGCCATTCACGCGCCACAAGTAGTCTTCGTAGTTGCCCGGGTACACGCGCACTTCGTGGTCGGCCACTTCGTACACGCGTGTGGCCAGCTTGTCCATGAAGTAACGGTCGTGCGAAACGAACACGACGGTGCCGCTGTACTCCTGCAACGCGCCGAGCAGCACGTCCTTCGCTCGCATGTCCAAGTGGTTCGTCGGCTCGTCGAGCAGAAGAAAATTGACTGGCTCCAGCAGCACGCGCGCCAGTGCATAGCGGTTGCGTTCGCCGCCGCTCAACACGCCGATCTTCTTCGTCACGTCGTCCGCGCCAAACAGAAAGCAGCCCAGCAGCGATCGCAGCTCCGTTACCGTCGCCTTGCTTCCCACCGAGCTCAAGTCGTCAAGCAGCCGCGCATCGCCGTCCAGTTCCTTGTATTGATCTTGCGCGAAGTAGGCGACCGAAACGTTGTGCCCCAATTTGAATTCGCCCGAAGTGAGCGGTTCGGCGCCCGCGAGCAGCTTGATGAGCGTCGACTTACCCGCGCCGTTCTTCCCCACCAGCGCGATTCGCTCGCCGCGCTCGATTGTGAAGTTGATCCTGTCGATCACCAGCTTTTCGCCGTAGGCCTTCCGCACGTCCTTGAACTCGGCGACAATGCGCCCGCTCTGTTTGGGCTGCGGAAAGCGGAAGTGAATCGTCTCCTCTTCCGGCGGCGGTGCCTCGACCTTCTCCATCCGCTCGATCTCTTTAATCCGGCTCTGCACCTGCTTCGCCTTGGTGGCCTGGTAGCGGAAGCGGTCGATGAACACCTGAATCTGGCGGATCTTATCCTGCTGGTTGTTGTAGGCCGCTTCCTGCTGTGCGCGGCGCTCTTCCTTCTGCTTTAGGTATTTCTCGTAATTGCCCGGATAGAACCAGACCCGCTTGTTCCACACCTCGATGATCTTCTTCACGGTCACATCGAGGAAGTAGCGGTCGTGCGAAATCAGGATAAAGGCATTGGGGTAGGACTCAAGATAGCTTTCCAGCCAGTTGCGCGCCTCGATGTCCAAATGGTTCGTGGGCTCGTCGAGAAGCAATAGATTCGGG
>CAYUZM010000211.1:0-8184 GCA_964449665.1 uncultured Solibacteraceae bacterium | reverse complement strand
TCTTCCAGGGCAGTTCGTGGTCGGGATCCTGCGCCATCCCTTTCGCCGAAGCCGGCGACGTGGAGGCCTGCCGGTAGGTGCTGCTCATCAGGATCGTTTTGTGCAGAGGCTTCAGCTTCCAGCCTCCATCCACCAGCTGATTGGCCAGCCAGTCGAGCAGTTCGCGATGCTTGGGACGCGCGCCCATGCGGCCAAAATCGTTCGGTGTGGCCACGATGCCACGCCCGAAGTGATACGCCCAGACGCGGTTCGCCATCACCCTGGCCGGCAGCGGATTATTGGGATCGGTCACCCATTTGGCCAGCTCCGTTCGCGGCTTGGCTGTGTTCGGATCAAGCTCCGGTGCGCCATCGGGAAGCAGCACGCCCAGCGTGCGCATGCCCACGGCTTCGCCTTTGTTCTGATAGTCGCCGCGCGCCAGCAAATGAATGGGCGAGCGCTTCTCCATGTCGTTCCTCACACCATACAGCCCGGGCAGCGGGCCGGGCTTCTGCGCTTCGGTGTCGCGAATCCGTTGGAACACTCGCCCGCGCTCCTCGCCCTTGAGCGCTTTCATCTCGGCGCGGAGCTTCTTGATCTCTTCGTCGAGCGTCTTGTTCTTGGCCTCCCACGCCTGCCGCTCTTCCGCGGTCGCCGTGACGAAGTCGTTTTCATGCACCGGGGCAAAGAATGCCTGCATCCGGTAGTAGTCTTTCTGCCGGAAGGGATCAAACTTATGGTCGTGGCAGCGAGCACATCCCAGCGTGACGCCGAGCACGGCCGAGCCCACGATGTTCGTCATCTCCGTCAGGACCTCATTGCGGGAACTAGCCACCTCCTGGTTCCCTGCGTTCTTGCGTAATGAGGCCAGTCGCTGGAATCCGGAGGCAATGATGTACTCATGGTTGTTCGGGTCCATCTCATCGCCGGCCAGTTGTTCGCGCAAAAACTGATCATAGGGTTTATCTGCGTTGAACGATTTGACGACATAGTCGCGGAAACGCCAAGCGTCTGGCCGGTGCGTGTCGTACTCGAATCCATCGGTCTCGGCGAACCGGACGACATCAAGCCAGTGTTGCCCCCAGCGCTCACCATATTGAGGAGAAGCGAGGAGCTTATCCACTAGTTTCTCGTAGGCATCGGGCCGCGTATCGGCCACAAATGCTGCAACTTCGGAGGGCGTCGGCGGCAGGCCCGTCAGATCGTAGTACACTCGGCGGATTAGCGTCTGCTTGCTCGCCAGTGGAGCGTGCGAAAGGCCCTCCTGCTTCAACCGATTGAGGACAAACGCATCGACGGGATTCTTCACCCACGCCTTGTCCGCGGCACTGGCAAACGCAGGAATTTCCGGCTGCGACCGCGGCTGAAACGACCAATGGCGGCGTTCCGTTTGCGTGTACTTCTCAACGGATCCACTCGTGGCCGCTATTCCGAACGCCACGGCAAGCGCAACAGCCGCGACGGAGCAGACAAGTCGGCGCATGAAGTAACACTCCTCTTCAATAGTCGGTTTGTGAAATATTATATCGCCGTAATGCAGCCAGCGCTGCCTACCACTCGAAACGGCCGACGATGATGTGGTGCATGCGCGCCGTTCCGATGTCGGAGAAGCTGCCTCGTCCAATGCCGTTGAAGCGTCCGAATTGCGCGAGCGAATTCACGTTGTACGTCGCACCGGGATCGGCCAGTTGGGGCTGCTTCGTCGGGTTGTTGATGTCCCAGCGAATGCTGAACTTAAAGCGTTCTTTGATGGGGATGACCTTGGAGAGTGAAAGCTGTGTCCACTGCATTCCGGGGGATTCAATGATGTTTCGCCCGATCATGCCCGCGGCCGAGAACTCCGGTGCATAGCCGAAGGCGGCGTTGTTGAAGTAGTTGTTCTGCGCGGCGAGCGGGAAGCGGCTGCCGACTTCGTATCCGCTCTTGTTCGCATACATCTGCTCGGCGGGCGACAACGCCACGGGACGAACCTGCCCAGGCAAATAACGAGGCCCGCCGGCCGCGGTGATGTTGACAGGAGGTCCACTCTGGAACGTCTGCGTCCAGGCGAAATCCCAATTCCCGAAGAAGTAGTCCTTCATGCCGCCGCCGTTCATGAACTTGCGGCCTTTGCCGACTGGCAGTTCGTACGTGAATACCGACACGAAGCGATGGCGAATATCGTAACTCGCGCGTGCTTTTTCAAGGTTGCGGTTATAGAAGGTGATGCCGCTGCGCCCGCCGTCGTCGTCGCCGTCGTTCAGCGTCTTGCCAAGCTGATAGAAGGCGTTCAATGTCATGCCCGAGGCGTAGCGCCGCTCGAAGCGCAGCGTGCCGCTATGGTGCGAGTTGTGGCCGTAATTGGCGTAGTGCTGGATCTGACCGAAGTGCGGAAACGGCTTATAATTCTGGCTCGCACTGAACACTTGCAACAACGTGGCCGGGTTCGTCGAAATATCAAGCGGCACCGCGTTCATGTCCCAGTTGTTTAACAGGCCTACGCCCGACGAGCCCTGGTATTGTGCATCCATCAGCCAGCTTCCGCCCAACTGCACCTGGAAGCCCGCCGACCACATGGCCACATACGGCAAACGCATATTCGGATCGAACCAGCTCGCATTTCGTCCACCGTAGTTGGTTCCTTGGAACGGGACGCTTCCGTCGGCAGCCGACGGGAAGGCGATGGCGCCGGGCCCTTGCGAAAGCAGAAACGCGTGGCGAGGATCGCCCGGAGCCGATTGCACGTTGGCCGTGGCGATGTACTCCTCAAAGTTCTGTCCAATCCCGTTGGTGAACAGGTCCACCGAATACATGCCAAAGCTCGAGCGGAAAACGACCCTCGGATTGAAGTTCCAGGCCAGTCCAATTCGCGGCTGGAAGTTGTTCAGGTCGCGCTTGGCGAGCAGGCCTTTGCCGTGAACGATGGCGCCGCGACGGCCCGTGAGCGGGTCCGTTGCATTGGGATCGAACTGCGATTGCTGGCCATACTTGGTCGAGAACGGCGACTCATAGCTCCAGCGCACGCCTAGTTCAAGGGTCATGTTGCGCTTCGGACGCCACGTGGTTTGGCCGTACCAGGCGTGGGACCACCAGCGCGGCAGCCACGTCGCCTTGGCCTGTTGGAAGACCCCCTGTCCGACGGTGCCGAGCAGGAAGCTCGCGAACGGATTGCCCGTATTATTCACGAACGGAAGCTCCGTGCCCGCCATGCGGTACTGTCCGGATGGCAAAGTGGCGGTGAGGGAGTTGTATCGCGTACGCATCAACTCGTACCCAAATTTGAGCGTATGGCGGCCGGCTACTTTCGTTAGATTTTCCTGGAAAGTGAAGTCCTCCGCGATTTCGCGCGAAAAGCCGCCGGGCCCCATGTTGTAGAGCCGCCCGCCGCCGGTGTTCTGGAAGTCGGGGAAGGTTTCGTTGGAAACTCCGGGAATGCCTAGCTTGCTGGCCCAGTCCTGTTGATAGCTGATCGGGCTGGCCGTTCCCGCCCGGCGATTGAAGCCGAGCCGCGCCTCGTTGATCATCGTCGGGCTGAACGTATACGTATCCGAGATGACGACGTTGCGTTGATCGAGCGGGCGCACATAGACGCTGCTGTAGAGAATGTCGCTCACTTCGCGCGTGGGCCGTTCCGCGCTGCGGTGCCTCACCTGCGAATAGCGCCCAAACAACTTGTGGTTGATGCTGAACTGGTGGTCCACCTTGGCGTCGTAGCGTTGGAAATCATATGCGCCGCCCGCGTTGTGGTGAGGGTGTGCACCGGACCCGGCGGCTGGATGGTGGCGGGATCGCTCTGTGGCAGCCAGGGTTTGAGGGCCAGCACGTTGTTCGACACCTTGTCGAACATGGAAACCGGAATCTGATTGTTCGCAAACGGCTGGCGCGTCCACGTGGTGCCGTTCTGCGTGGTCGTGAACGGGTTATAGATGGGCAGTCCTCGGCCGCCAAAGCTGAAGTTGCCCGCGTACATCTCCGGGCTCGGCACCGTGACGATGACCGTCTCGCTCACCTTTTCATAGTGCTGCTGGAACCCGCCGAACCAGAACGTCTTGTTCTTCACGATCGGACCCGATGCGGTCGCGCCCCACTCGTGATACGTGAATGCGCCCGTGCGCGGCAGTTGCTCGAGGTAGGCGCGATGAATCAGCTTACCGTTCGTATAGCGATCTTCAACCGCGCCGTGGAACTGATTTCCGCCGCCTTTGAAGACGATGCTCAACTGGCCGCCCGCGGAGTGCCCGAACTCGGCGGGTGAACCCGTGGTCCACATCTTGAACTCCTGAATCGAGTCGAGCGAGGCGATCATCGTTCGCTGGAAATCGCCCACCTGCCCGACGGCCGGCTCCTTTCCACCGACGCCGTCCATCGTGTAGCCGATCGCGCGCTGGCGCTGGCCAACCGCGTGCTGGCCATTGATGTTCGTCATCCCCGGCATATAGAGAAGCACTCGGTGTACGAACTTCTGCATCACGGGGAGTTTTTCCACGATCTCGCCATCAAGCACCTGACCCGTTCCCGCCGTCTCGGTTTCAAGCAGCGGCGGGCGGGCGTCCACTTTGATGGATTCGGTCACATTGCCGACTTCGAGCTGAATGTCGATGCGCGGCGATTCGCTCACGCGCAGAACAATTCCCGACCGCACGGCGCTCTTGAACCCGTTCGCCTCCACCTTCACCTCGTAACTGCCGGACCTCAGGTTCGGAAGGTAGTAGGCGCCCTCCGGCGTGGTGACAGATTCGTAGAGAAACGAAGTGTCGAGATTGCGGGCCGTGACCTTCGCGCCCGGTACAAGAGCACCCGTGGAATCCGTGATAGTCCCAACGATTGTCGCGGTGCCCGTGCTTTGGGCTTGCAAGAGAGTCAAAGCAGACGCGCAGATCAGCGCAATGGAGAGCGAACGTAGCCTCATATATCCCCTTCATTAGGTCCACATCGCGGCGGACCGGATCACAACAAGTGGGGACAGTTTTATCTCAAGCGCCGGCTAAATGCAAGGGTTAGCGTTAAATGAGCGCAAACGGCCTTCCGCGAGCGATGCGGCGAAGGAGCGAATGTTGGTGACCGGAGGCTAGTGGCCCTTCGCTTCACCTTGGCCCGTGGGCGATTTGTGCTCCGCTGGCGCGCCATGTCCGGAAGCAGGTGCTTCGTGCTCGATGACCACGCCAGGCGGCGGAGCCGTGTGATGAACCACCGCGCCCGAGGCGCCCCAGGTCTGAGGCCAGCCGAGGAATCCGCGCGAAATGTCATCGCTGAACATGATAACGAACATGAACACGAGCCACAAAAACCCGGTTGCGACCGTCAGTTTGATGAGCGGCGTGTTGTGCTTCACGTGCATGAACCAAAGCACGACGAGGGTCGCCTTGACGCCCGCGACGGCCAGGGCGACCAGTACGTTGGCACGGCCCAGGTCGACATAGGACACCGCAACCGTAATGAACGTCAGCACCATAAGGGCGCCGAAGATGGTGAAGTACATGCTCTTGGGGGCTATGTGGTGTTCGCTCATGTTCGTTATCCGATCAAATAGAGCATTGGGAAGAGGAAAATCCAGACGATGTCGACAAAGTGCCAGTATAGGCCCATGATCTCGATCGGGCCGTAGTATTCCTTCGAATACGTGTTGTTGTAGGCCTTCCACATAAAGAAGATCAACAACCCCGCGCCAATCACCATGTGCAGGGCGTGCATGCCCGTCATGGCGAAGTACATCGAGAAATAGATTTGCGCCTGCTCGTTGTAAGGGCCGCCCATAAAGAAATGGCTGCCGGGAACCAGGTGGTGCTTGAACTTGTCGGAATACTCGACGACCTTGACTCCGAGAAATACGTTGCCCAGCATGAAGGTTGCAAAGAGATACCCGAGAACGCCTTTGTTGCGCCCTAGTTGCGCGCAACGAACCGCCAGCGCCATTGTGAGCGACGAGCCGATCAGTACAACCGTATTCGCCGTGCCTAGGATCTTGTCCAGGTGGTGGCTCGCCGCGGCGTATGCGTCCGGGTACATCGCGCGATACACGGCGTATGCGCAAAAGAGCGCGCCGAAGAACAGGATTTCCTGCACCAGGAAGACCCACATGCCGAACGTGGTGGACACGTACTGCTGATCGAGATCCTCGAACTGGTGCTGGAAGTTCGGGTTCACCGGATGGGCGCCGTGTTCGAGCGCGTGACTAGACATGATGTTTCACCTCGTGCTCATCCTCTTCGGGAGCGTACGCGTAGGCTTCCTCGGTGACCACCGGCACCGTCGTGAAGTTCTCGGTTACGGGAGGAGAGGGCAAAGTCCACTCCAAGCCCTTGGCTCCATACGGGTTGTCCGGGGCTTTATTGCCAGCGAACAGAGACCAGGTGAAGTAGACCATGGGGAGCATGTAGCCGATGGCCAAGACCGCCGCTCCGCTGGAAGACATGACGTTTAGAATCTGGAACTCTTCCGGGTAGGCGTGGTAACGACGGGGCATGCCCATGTAGCCAAGCAGGAATTGCGGGAAGAAAGTGAGATTGAATCCGAGGAATACCAGGATGGCGGAAATTCTGCCCGCAACTTCTGGATACATGCGGCCGGTCATTTTCGGCCACCAAAAGTGCAAACCACCGAGATACCCCATAATGCCGCCGCCCACCATGATGTAGTGGAAATGGGCCACGATGAAGTAGGTGTCGTGGATGTGCAGGTCGATGGCGATGTTGGCACAAAACAGTCCGGTCAGACCGCCCACTAGGAAGAGACCGAAGAAGCCAAAGGCATAAAGCATCGGCGTGTCGTAGCTGATGGAACCTTTGTACATAGTTGCCGCCCAGTTAAAGACTTTTACGGCAGAAGGGATGGCCACCATGAAGCTCAGAATCGAGAAGACCATGCCGGCATAGACGGACTGGCCACTGACGAACAAGTGGTGCCCCCATACCAGGAAGCCGAATACGGCGATGGCGACGCTCGACATGGCGATAAAGCT
The DNA here is from genome assembly GCA_964449665.1 of uncultured Solibacteraceae bacterium. Taxonomy (GTDB): domain Bacteria; phylum Acidobacteriota; class Terriglobia; order Bryobacterales; family Bryobacteraceae; genus JAFLBB01. The sequence goes on along the minus strand of CAYUZM010000211.1, from coordinate 1,268 downwards.
ATAGCCGAACACTTTCTTGCGGCTAAAGCAGGTGATGGTTTCAGAGATAACACCCATGGCCGGAAGGATCATGATGTAGACGGCCGGGTGGGAGTAGAACCAGAACAGGTGCTGGAACAGGATGGGGTCGCCGCCGGTGTTGGGGTTGAAAAAGCTGAAGCCGAACAATCGTTCCATTGCCACCAGAAGAAGCGTCATCGCAATCACCGGCGTGCCGAGAATCTGGACGAGGCTGGTGGCGTAGTGTGCCCATACGAACAGCGGCAGTCGGAACCAGGTCATTCCCGGTGCCCGCATCTTGTGTACGGTGACAATGAAATTGAGTCCCGTAAGAATTGTCGCGAAGCCGCTGATAAAGGCGCCGAGCGCCGTGGTGAAGACGGCCGAGTTCGAATAGGTGCTCGAGTAGGGCGTATAAAAGGTCCAGCCAGTATCCACGCCGCCAGAGATCATGGAGTATAGCGCCAGACCCGCACCGATGATGTAGAGATACCAACTGAGCAAATTGATGCGCGGGAAAGCGAGGTCTCGCGCCCCGACCATGATAGGAATGAGGAAATTCCCCAACACGGCCGGCGTGGCGGGGATCAGAACGAAGAACACCATGATGACGCCGTGCATAGTGAACGCTTTGTTGTACGATTCGGCCGACAGCAGGTCACCGCCTGGAGTGATCAACTCAAGCCGGATGAGCGCCGCGAACGTGCCGCCCAGAAGCGACATCAGCGTGATCGACATCATGTAGAGCAGAGCGATTCGCTTGTGATCTTTCGTCAGGAGCCAGGACATGACGCCCTTGCCGCGAGTGATGTAGTTGTCGTTTGGCGGTTCGGGAAGTGGAACCGTTTCGGCTGGATGGGTCAGAGTCGAGCTCATGTTTAGTTCCCTCCCTTCTTAGTTGCGCCGGGCGGTTGGGCCGCGGACGGGGGTGCGGCCGCCTCGGGCGCCGCCTTCGACAGCGATTTGATGTAACTGATCACCTGAAGAAGCCCCTCTTCCGAGATTTGGCCCTGAAAAGTGGGCATCTCAACCGTGTAGCCGGCCACGGTTTTCATCGATGGTTTCAGAACCGATTCACGCAAATAGCCCTCGTCGGCCATAACCGAAATGCCGGTCTGCAATTTGACCGGCTTGCCGAATACATCGACCAGCGTAGGACCTCGGCCAGTGTTGTCTGCCTTGTGGCAGGTGGCACAGCCGGGACGGTTAAAGAGCCTTTGGCCCGCCTTCTGTATGCTGTCTCCGCACACCGAGCCAGCAACCCAACC
>CAYUZM010000210.1:0-8195 GCA_964449665.1 uncultured Solibacteraceae bacterium | reverse complement strand
AAGCGGGAACGTCCGGCCCTCCACACTCGCCGTGCCACCCGGTCGTGTGCTCAAGCGGATGTTGTGGTTGCCGGTGATGGGGTTGCCGAGCACTTCACCGCGTTCGATGGCGACCTGGACCATTGTCCTTTGCCGCTGGTCCTCGAACTGAAAGGTGCCGCCACTGACGAGAAAGTGGTTGATGAAGTAATTGGCCGTGCCGCCCTGCGTTTTCGGAGGACGAGGTATGTTGTCGCGCCCGGCCTCGTCGATCACGACGTGGATGCGCGGGTCAGCCACTGCCGCGTCCTCGATGTGGTACTCGCCCTGAATCAGCTTTCGCAGACTCAAGTCGAGCTTCACTTCGGAGGCTGTGAGCAACGGCGGCATGTCAGGCGCCTGCGGCGACCGGACGACCACCTGGCGCAGCGACGCCGAGAGGTCCAACAGGTTGTAGTTGAGAGCCGCCGCCTGGAAGTCGATGCCCTGACGGCGCAAGATGACGGCCGCCTGCTTAGCCGCGTAGCGCCTGGCGGGCAGCGTATGGAGCATCACGATCGCAAGGACGAGGACCAGCAGCAATCCGCCGCCGATCCACGCGACCAGGCGCAATGCCCGCAAGCCTGTTCCCGGCATGCGCGTTACCGGCCCGTTTGCAATACTGCCCGCACCTTTCGAGCCTCCGGAGCGTCCGGTTTCAAGCGAAGAAACATTTCAAAATGGGAGAGCATCTTGTCTTTCCGCCGCGAGCCGTTGTAGGCCATGCCGGCGTAATAGTGCGCGTAGGCGTGGTTGGGATAGTTCTCCGTGTACCCCTCGAGGCTCCGCGCCGATTCTTCGAATTGTTTCTGATGCAGGAGCAGGAGGGCGCGGGCGTAGCCGGCATCCGCGCCGCTTGCGCCGTCGAGGGCGCTCTCCACCTGATCGTATTCCTTCTTTTCGGCGTGCAGCCGCGCTATCGCGCCCTTCGCCTCGGCGCCCGGCTCCAATTCGGCGGCCTTGTTCAGTTGCTCGGCCGCTTCATCGAACTTCCGTTCCTCCAACATGGCCAGCCCGAGGAATCGTCGCGCCCGTGCATTATTGTCATTTTCGGACACGACAGTGCGAAGTTCTGACTCTGCCTCCGAAAATTTTCCCTGCTTATACAACTCGATCCCACGATCGAGATCGCCAGCAAATAACAGCCCTGCTACCCAGAAACCCGAAAGAAGTCGTTTCATGTCAGCTCCTCGTTTCGTTACCGCGCAAGTGAGGCTTGCATTTTAACTGCCATAGAGATGCGCCACAGGGGCAATTTGGGTACGGCAATTGCATGGTCCACAATCGACATGCCAGCTTCCAAGGCCGCCACGTTCACCAGGAGAAGTGATCGGCTCGTGGCATCGTTGCGGGAATTCAACGCCTTCTTCGCTCTCCCCAGACGAGTAGTTGCAGGGCTCTTTCGCGATGCCGTCGTCGAGTTTACATCGAAGGATGCCGCGAGGCTGGGAGCGGCGTTGGCCTACTACACGATGTTTTCACTGGCGCCCTTGCTCGTTGTTGTAATCGCGGTGGCCGGCGCGTTCTTCGGAGAGGAGGCCACGCGCGGACAGATCGCCTGGCAGGTACAGGAATTGGTCGGGCGCGAAGGCGGGCAAGCCATTGAGGCGCTGCTCAAATCCACGCAGGGGCCCGCGCGCGGTGCAGGGCCGGCACTTCTTGGGTTCGTCACGCTTATCCTGGGTGCCTCTCTCGTTGTGGCCGAACTTCGCAACGCGCTGAACACGATTTGGGAGGTCCCACCACCTGAGGATGCGGGCGGCCTTCTATGGCAATTGTGGGACTTGATCAAGCGCCGCCTGTTTGCCTTCATGCTCGTCGTCGGAATCGGTTTCCTGTTGCTGATTTCCCTCTTGCTGAATACAGCCTTGGCTGTCCTGGGAACCTATTTCAATCGGGAACTCCCGTTGCCCGAAGCCATGCTTCAATTGCTCAACTTCGTTCTCTCGTGCGTGGTTTCCTTCTTCGTATTCGCGGCAATCTATAAAGTCCTGCCCGACATTCGCATCGCCTGGTCAGAGGTGGTCGTGGGGGCAACAGTTACATCGATTCTCTTCAACATCGGGAAACTGGCCATCTCTCTCTACCTCGGCAAGAGCAGCCTCGGATCGGCGTACGGCGCCGCCGGGTCTCTCGCCGTTCTATTGGCGTGGGTCTACTATTCGGCGCAGATCCTGTTCTTCGGCGCTGTCTTTCCTCACGGTTACTCGCGAAGCTTAGCGGTCCGGAATGGGCCGTTCCATGCCCGTGCCCTCCCGTAGCGGCTCTTCCCCTTCCGCCTCCCGCTGGGCTCGCACTATACGCAGCCGAACCTTGTGGGTCGCGCCATCGTCAATGAGCGGGACGCGGTTGCCCGCAATGACGGCGCCATCGAACTCCAATTCAGTGGAGCCGGCGTCGCCGGATACGTTGACCATAGTGATCTCATAGACGGAGCTTCGATACCTGTAGGTCAATGAACACTCCGGCCAGCTATGCGGAATTCTAGGCCGCAATTCGAGAACCTGCCCGCGCAACTGGAATCCGAGGACCTCCTCCACCCAGATGCGATACATCCATCCACTTGAACCCGTGTACCATGACCAGCCGCAGCGCCCGCGCTTGCCTTCCAGGTTGTACACATCGGCGGAAATCACGTACGGCTCGCCCTGATACTGTGCGACCTGCTCGGGCGTTCGCGCGCGCTCGATGGGATTAAGCAATTGGAGCGCTCGAACCGCCTTGTCGGCATCGCCCATGCGCGCGTAGGCCTGCGCCACCCAAAGCGCGCCGTGAGTGTATTGTCCGCCGTTCTCGCGAACACCGGGAGGATAGCCTTGAATGTAGCCGGGATGCGGTTCCGAAACATCGAACGGCGGGTCGAAGAGCAACAGCATGCGCTCAGTTTCCCGAACCAGATACCGCTCGACCGCGGCCATGGCCGATGAGACGCGCGCGGGTGCCGCCGCCCCGCTGATGGCGCCCCACGACTGCGCGATGGAATCGATGCGAGCTTCCGCGTTCTCGTGAGAACCCAGCGGCGAACCGTCGTCATGGAATGCCCGCAGATACCATTGCCCATCCCAGGCGTTCAGCTCCACTGCCTCTCTCAACCGTTCCGCCTCGCGTTGTTGTTCGATCGCCAAGTCCGTCTTCCCTATGCGATCGCAAAGCGCGGAAAACGACTGCAGCGTATCGATCAGAAACCATGCCAGCCAGACACTCTCGCCTTTGCCTTCGTCGCCGACGAGATTCATGCCATCGTTCCAATCGCCCGCGCCCATCAGCGGCAGGCCGTGAACGCCCCTCTTCGAGGAACGCCGCAGCGAGCGGAGGCAGTGATCGAACAGTGTCGCTACCTCGCCGGAGGTTGCCGGCACGTAATAGGCGTCGCCTTCGCCCTCATTCAAGTCCGGCCCGTTCAAGAACGGAACACTTTCGTTCAGGATCTCCAAATCGCCCGTCGCACGCACGTAATGGGACACGGCGAAGGGAAGCCACACGAGATCGTCCGAGCACCGGGTCCTCACTCCCCCGCCGGCGGGCGGATGCCACCAGTGCTGGACGTCGCCCTCGGAGAACTGGCGGGATGCTGCAAGCAGGATATGCTCGCGGGCGATATGCGGAGCCGCCGGAATCAGCGCCAGCACGTCCTGTAGTTGATCGCGGAATCCAAAGGCCCCGCCCGATTGATAGAAAGCCGACCGGCCCCAAATGCGGCAACTGACGGTTTGATAGAGCAACCACCGGTTGATGAGTAGATCCACCGAAAGAAGCGGTGTCTTGATCTGCAGCGCGCCCAGCAACCGGTCCCACCACGCGCGTGTCGCATCGAGGGCCGATTTCACTTCGTGCGTGTGACTGTAGTGAGCCGTGAGGCGCAACGCCTCGCCCTCATCCGCCGCTTCACCGAGCAGGAAGAGAACCTCTGTCTTGGCGCCCGACGGGAGATCGACAACCGTTTGTAGGGCGGCGCATGGATCGAGAGCCGCGCCGGAACGTCCCGAGAGCTTCTTGTATTTCAGGGCGGCGGGAAACTGCATCGAGCCATTTCGCCCCAGAAACGCCGTTCGATCCGCGGTGAAGCTCGTTGCTCGTGGATGGGTGGCGGCGAAGGCAACATGACCGCCATAGTCGGGGTGATGGGAGTTCCGTGCCAGAAGGCAGGAGTGTTTCTCGTCCCAGTTTGTAACAACAAAGTGCTGCGTCTCCTCGCGGTCGCTCCCGAGCACCCATTCCGCATATCCGATCACCGATAATTTGCGATGCCGCTGGGTGGTATTTCTGAGGCGCAACCTCTGAATGCGAATCGGATCGGATAGGGGCCCTGCCGAGGGGACGAACACGGTCAGAAGTTGCTCGATGCCGTGGCTATTGTGTTCAAATTTCGTATACCCCGCGCCGTGATTGGCGCGGTACGCTTCTGGCTCGCGGATAGGAGACGCAGTGGGTGTCCAAACCTCGCCGGTCTCTTCGTCGCGAATATAGAGCGCGTCTCCGGAAGGGTTTATAACAGGATCGTTGCTCCAGGCGAGCAGCCGGTTTGCCTGGCTGTTGCCGCACCAGGCGGAGCCAGGTCCGGATTCGCTCGCCATGGCGCCGAAGTTCGGATTGGTAAAGACATTGATCCACGGCAGCGGTGTCCTCTGATTCGGACCGAGATAGATCGAATACCGCCGGCCGTCCGCGGAGAAGCCGCCCAGGCCGTTGAAATAGGGCAGTTCCAAAAAGGGGAGCGGTGGCGAAGGCCATGCGGCAGGCTCTTTTATCTGCGCCAATAGCGGCGCCTCTGTTTGAATCAGCGTCGAGCGGCCGAGATGTTGCGCAAGCGTGCGCGGCGGGCTCATGTAGATTCTCGCGGAGGCCAACAGCAGATTCAGTTCCTCCTCCGGGATCTGGTGCCAGTTGCGCAGGAAAATTCCCCCCGGATGATCGACCCCCGTGTGAAGGGAATGGGCGTTCACCAGCCGGAGCAGTTGGTCGTGCAGCGGCCGGTCGTAGCTCGGACTCTCCTGATTCAGGATGAGTAGATCGGCTTTCAGGCCGCGCAATGCCCAAAACGTATGCGCGACCAGAGCTTCCTTCACCAGCGCGATTCCCGATGCGTCGGCGATCGCCACCGCCATGATCGGATGGTCGCCGGAGATTCCGTGGGCCCACATGCTCGACTGCGGCAGCCGGTTGGCGCGAAGGCGTTCCATCGGCGCGCGTAATTGTTGCGTCGAATAAAGCACATGGCTCGCCAGTTCCTGGAAGCGGTGCGCCATCTCGGCATCGATGCCCAAATGCCGGAACTCCAATTGGACGTGGGTCCAGGCGAGTTCGAAGGCGCGGTGGCATGCTTCCACCGAGCGGTACTTGGCGATGAGCTTGACGAGTTCCTCCCTGCTTTCGGCGGCCGCCCGTACAAACGTGATTTGAGCATGAGACCGGGGATCGATCATCACGCGCCGGCGAACGGCGAAAATTGGGTCGAGAACAGTGCCCGCGGCTCCGGAAAGCGCCCCATCCAAGCCGGCCGGATTGGCGGCGGACCGGTCTCTGCCCACGAATGCGCTTCGGTCGGTCTCATACTCCCAATCGCCGTCGCCATCGCCGAAAACACTCTCGGCAAACCAGACCGGCTCCTCGGACGGCTTCCGGCGCCGCCGGCTTGCAAACACGGCCTGCAGATCGGCCACCGCTTCGGTCTGGATGAACAGCTTGTTGAATGCCGGGTGCGCCCGGTCGGCCGTGTGGGGAGCAATGCAAACTTCGGCAAACGTGGTTAGCTCGATATGGCGCGTCCGCAGCGTGTGGTTCGTCAGCGTCATGCGCCGGACTTCGATATCGGCTTCCGGACAGACCGTGATTTCGGTGCGGCATTCGAGCCCGGATGTCCGCCGGACCCACTCTACTCGGTCGGGTCCAAACGTCACTGTGCACTCCCCATTGGCCTTGCCGATGGGATGAAAGGCCGACGACCATACACGTCCACTGCGCAAGTCGCGCAGATAGCAGAACGAACCCCAGTGATCTCGCGTCGTATCCGCCCGCCAGCGGGTCAGGTCGATGCCTCTCCAGCGGCTGTAGCCGCCTCCGGCGTTGGTGAGCGCAACCGAATAGTTGCCGTTGCCGAGCACGTGTACGCGCGGTGTGGACGTGGCTTCGGTAACCGTGCGCTCGGTTGGCTCGGCGTCGGATTGGTCCGGTCGGAGCCGTACTAGATCTTCGTCGCGAACCGCTTCCGGCAGCGAGCTGAGCTTGGGTACGCCTTCGAACAGCAGCGATTCGACGGCCTTGATGCGCGGGTCGCCATGAAAGCGCCGCCGCATCACGTCGTCGTGCACCACGTTGTCCATCGCCAACAGGCTCATGCCCTGGTGATGCGCCATGAATGCATAGATGATCACGCCAGGAGTGCCTTCGCGCGATCGATGGCGCGTGTAATCGATCGCTTCATAAAAGCCCATCTTTCCGCGCAGGCCTTCGTCCTCAAGTCTTCGCAGGTTTTCAAGCGCGCGCGAGCGCTCGGTAGTCAGCGCGAGCATGGTGGAGTACGGTGAAATCACCAGATCGTCGCCGAGCCCCCGCTTCAACCCCAGCCCCGGAGCGCCGAACGCCTTGTATTGGTAGGTCTGGCGGGCATCCAACGCCGAATAGGCGGATTCGGATACGCCCCAAGGCACTCCGGATTCCTCGCCGTATTCGATTTGCCGGTTGACGGCGATCTGGCTTGCCTGAGCGAGCAGGGAGTTTTCGTAGGCGTACGTGAATAGGTTCGGCATCAAGTACTCGAACATGGTGCCGCTCCACGAGTAAAGTAGCTGGCCGCTGTCAGAGGACGCATAGGGCCTGCCGAGCCAATGCCAATGTTCGATGGGCACATCGCCTTTGGCGATTGCGATCAAGCTGGTCAATCGCGATTCGCTTGCCAGCAGATCGTAGTGGGCGGCGTGCAAAGGGGCCTCGGTTACGGAGGTGCCGATGCGGAAGAGATGGCGCTCCGTGTCATAGAGGAAGCCGAAGCGGTGTTCGCCGGCCAGCGCCTGCATGCTTGCGGCAAGCGATTCGACGAAGGCAACCTGGGCGGCGGCCAACTGTTGCGACTGCTCAAATTCCTGCCGCATCTCCTGAAGCCACGCCATGTGCGGGCCGGCGACGGGGGGGACTCGGTCGATGAGGTCGAAGAGCAGGCGAAGTTCTTCACCAGGGCCATTGGCGATATCCCGGAGCGAGGGCGAAAGACGCGCCGCGCGCTCACGCGCCTCGACCGCCTCCGGCCCGAGGGCGGCGACGAATTCCCGCGGGGGTGCGGCGAGCACCTCCAGCCAGCGCAGGTAGCGGCCGGTGAGTTGAGCCCAGGCGTGAATCTGCTGCTGGAGCTTGGAGAACCAATACGCACGTTCGTCGTTTTCCACGACGCTCCATCGAAGCGCCGCCGCGAGTTGTTCGGCGGGTGCGGCGGCCAAGCGGATTCTCTCGGCGATATTGGCACTTTCCCCCTTGGCCCGGAGTAGCCTGATGAGCGTTGAGAGGGGAATGCTCAGCGCCGATCCCGCCGGTTCCACGCGCCACACGGCGGAGGAGGTGTCGACCAACCCGCGCAAGGCTTCTTCTCCCAACACGGGCTGGTTCAGCATCTCCTCGCATCCGACGATCATCACCCACACGCTGGCGACGAAGTTGCCGCTATCGACCGTCGATATGTAGCGCGGAGTGAGTGGGGCCAGGGTGCGGGTGTCGTACCAGTTGAGGAGGTGGCCTTCGAAGCGTTCGAGTTTCCCCAACGTGGCGACCGTGGCGGCGCAGCGCACGGCGAATTGATCGAGGGTGACGTAGCCGAAGTCCTTGGCCGCGAGCAGCGCGTTGAGCCACATGCCGATGTTCGTGGGCGAAGTCCGCTCCGCGACTTCGATGCGCAGCGCTTGCTGAAAGTTGTCGGGCGGGAGCCAGTGCGTATCGTCGCCGAGGAAGTCATCGAAGTAGCGCCAGGTATCGCGAGCGGCTCCCCGCAGGTAGCGGCGGTCGCTTTCGGCGAGCGGCTCCTCGTTCCTGCGCACCGCCGCGCCGTTCAGCCATCGCAGCACGTGGGGGGCGCCGATCCACAGCAGGCCAAAGGGAAAGGACGTCCAGAACAGACCGATTCCGGACAACACGCTGAACAGAACAGCCGTGACGCCGGCGATGATCCATGTTTGAACCAGCACCATGCGGAA
>CAYUZM010000209.1:6865-8195 GCA_964449665.1 uncultured Solibacteraceae bacterium | reverse complement strand
GTACTGGCGCCAATTGGAGCTTGCGCCATTGGATGAAGCGCCATTGGATGCGGCCGGCAGCGCGGCCTGCCCGCCCGCGAGCGAAGCAACCAGCGCGGCGACAATCTCCTGCTGCGCCGTCACCGTGCGGGCCACGCGCCGGGCCAGCCATTCGGCGATGAAGCCGGTGTGGATCTCGCCGTCCTGGAAGGCGCGGTCGGCAAGGATTTCCGTAAAAAACGATAAATTGGTCCGAATACCGGAAATCACGAATCGGCTGACGGCGTCGCGCAGCCGTGTCACCGCCGCATCGCGCGTCGCACCCCAGGCAGCCAGTTTCGCCAGCATCGGGTCATAGTCGATGGGCACCGTGTAACCGGCTTCCACACCCGAATCGAGCCGTAGCCCAGGGCCGTGCGGCGGATCGTAGCGCGTCAGCAGTCCAGGCGAGGGGAAGAAGTTGCGCTCGGGATCTTCGGCATAAACGCGGCACTCCACCGCCGAACCGCGCCACTCCACCTGCGCCTGCGCGATGGGCAACGGCTCGCCGGCCGCCACGCGTAGTTGCAGTTCCACCAGGTCGAGCCCGGTCACCATCTCGGTCACCGGATGCTCCACCTGCAGGCGCGTGTTCATCTCCAGGAAGTAGAAGTTCGCCGCTTCGTCGACCAGAAACTCGACCGTCCCGGCGTTGTAGTAGCCGGCCTGCCGCGCGGCCGCGATCGCCGCCTGCCCCATGCGCTCACGCAGACCGGGATGCCGCGCCACGAACGGCGACGGGCACTCTTCAATCACCTTCTGGTGCCGCCGCTGCAGCGAGCACTCGCGCTCTCCCAAATGAATGAGGTTGCCATGTTGATCGCCGATGATCTGAATTTCGATGTGGCGCGGGCGTTCGATCAGCTTTTCGATGTAGACCGAAGCGTCGCGAAAACTGGATTCGGCTTCCGACGACGCATCGCGGAACGCGGCTTCGAGCGCGGCATCGCTCTGCACGGCGCGCATGCCTTTGCCGCCCCCGCCGGCCGCCGCTTTGAGCATCACCGGGTAGCCGATGGCCGCCGCAATCTGCCGCGCGGCGTCGTAGCCGGAAAGCGGTTCGCTCGTCCCCGGCACCGTCGGCACCTGCGCGCGATGGGCGAGCACGCGCGCTTCCGTTTTCAACCCCATGGCGCGGATGGCCGCCGCCGGAGGACCAATGGAGTTAATGCCCGCCGCCTCGCACGCCGCGGCAAACGCGGCATTCTCGCTCAGGAAGCCATAGCCGGGATGCACCGCCACCGCGCCCCAATGCCGGCAGGTATCGAGAATGCGCTCAATGTTGAGGTAGCTTTGCGACGATGGCGCCGGG
>CAYUZM010000209.1:0-6855 GCA_964449665.1 uncultured Solibacteraceae bacterium | reverse complement strand
CGTAGGCGTCATCGGCGAATCGCACGTGCGGGCCGGCGCGGTCGGCGTCGGAGTACACCGCAACCGAGGGGATGCCCAATCGGCGCAAAGCCCCAAGAATGCGGACCGCGATTTCGCCTCGATTGGCGACGAGGACCTTTCGAAACATGGAGACCCGATTGTAACCCGCGTGTGGGGGTCATCTTTCGGCGTAGAGGCGCACGGCGGATGTTGTGTGCCGCCCCGCCCGCGTTCCGTTCGAGTATTCGAACGTGAAGGCGATCTCGTAGTAGCCGGCGTCCTGCACCAGAATCGTGCCCGTGATCTGTTCCACTTCGTTGGGCGCAAGCGTGAAGGCGAATGGTTGCGGCGTGTCCAACAGGTTGTCACTGCGCGAGAAGGCAAACTGGCCCGGCGCGGTGATCCAACGCGCCTTGCCCGCGCGGCCTTCCGATAGCGTGGCCGCGAATTCGTGCGCCTTGGCGACGCCCGCGCCAATCACGGCGGCTCCCTTCAACGCGTAGGAATAGTGATCCTGCGGTCCGGGCTGGTAGGCGAGCACATCCATTGTGATCGCATGCACGACGGTCGTCCCCGGCCCCGCGCCCGTGAGCGTGAACGACACGCGAACGCCGCCCGTATAAACCGGTTCGCCGCCCGGCGCCTTCAACGTGGGATACCCGTCCAGCGGCAACAGCCGGTAAGGATCGCCCAGCGAGCTCACGGCCAGCGGCTCGGCCGCCGGCGCATTCGCCTCCCCCGCCGTCTCGCGTCCCTGAAGCCGCTTCCCGATCACCTGGTGAAGATCGGCCGCCAGCGCCGCTTCGAACTCCTTCGCGTCGGTGAACGATTTATAGAGTCCCTGGTAGCCGTCGCCTTTGCGGATGCGCTCGAAGAATTTCCGCACCATGGCCGCCTGCTCGAAATCGACATCGTGCGCATAGCCGCGCTGGCACTGGTAGAGCAGCATGTCCGGCTTGCCGGTGGCTTGCCGCGCCTTGTAGGCATGCTCGAACTCATACTCGGTGCCGGAGGCGTACGCCTTGCCGCGCAACTGAAACGGCGTGCCGAAGCGCTGCCAGAGCATGCAGACAAAAATGTCCGCATCGCCCGGCACCATCAGGTACTCATCCACGGATTCCTGCGGCGGCTTGCCGATGGCGGCAGGAACGGCGTCTTCATAGAGTTCGGCCTCGATGGCGTAGTGCGGCCGGTAGAGCGGATGCTTGGCCACGGAGCGCACCACGCGTTCGGCCGCCTCCCGCTCCGTTCGCAGATCGCCCGGCGACGAAATGAACACGCGCAATCGCGACAGGATGGGACTCATGCGCCGTTGCCCGCCTTACTCGCGAGCGATTCCGGAATGTTCGGATCATACTTCCGCGCTTCGGCAAAATCGGACGCCGCCTGCTCCGCGTTGCCCGCCAGCGCATGCGCCTTTGATCGCGCCAGCAGCGTCTTCGGATGATTGGGCAGGAACTGCAGGCTGCCGCTGAAATCCTGGATCGCCGCCTGCGAGTTGCCCAGCAGGAGATGCGCCAGCCCGCGCGCATGCAGACCCGCCGGCCACAGCGGAAACAAGCTCAGCGCATGCTCATAGGCTTGCAGCGCCTGCGCCGGGTTCTTCGTCAGAAACTGATTGCCCGCCTGCCAGGCCTCGCGCGCCGCCAGGAAGCTGCCGCGCGCCGACGCCGAAAGCTCCACCAGCTTGTGTTCCTGCTTCATCACCGCAAGTAACTGCTCCAGCACCTGCTGCGCCTGCGTCAACAGCGCCTGCCACGTCGCGTTCGGGCGCTCCACCGACGTGCACAGCGCGATGGCGCAATAGATATATGGCAGCGCCTGTTCTTTGTGCCCAAGTGCGGCGTAGAGATTGGTAAGCTGCGTGTACGACGAGACCAGATGCACGTTCGGCTCGGCGTGCAGACTCCAGGCCCACTGCAAATAGCCCCACACCACACCGAGCGCCTGGTCGTAGTTGTTCGACCGCATCGCCTGCTGAATGGCGTAGTCGAACCGCCGCGCCGTCTCGTGTTCGGGCAGCTCCGTACGGCCTTCGGCGAGCAGCCGCTGCGTATATTCGAGATTGCCGGAGAGCATCGCGTGCAGCCGGGGAAAACGCTCCGCCGAGACCACCTCCAGGCCTTGCCGGTAGCGCGCGCTCGCCTGCTCCATCGGCCAGGCGCCCTCGTAGTTGGCGCGGAGGTAACAGTTCGCCATGTCGTTGAGGAACGCGCCGGTCTCCTCTTCGTTGTCGCCCGGCCGCGCGCGCAGCAACTCGAGCGCGCGTTCGGCGTGGGCGATCGCTTCCCGCAGATTCAACTCGCGGTCGCCTTCATAGCGATCGCTCATGGTGTAGAAGCTGGTCTTGTGAAAGGCGAGATCCAGCGCCGCGTCATGCCGCAGCAGCACCAGATATTCGAGCGAGCGGAGCAACGCGACGGCGCGTTCGTTGTCTCCGAAGCCGCCGGGCCGCTGGCCGAGTTTGCCGAGTTCATCGGCCAGCGCAAGGGCCGCGCGCGCGTATGCCCCGGCATCGGCCGTGCTGTCCATGGTTGCCAGTCGGGCGCGCAACTCGTCCACGCTCATGCCGGCTCCTCTCCCCGCGCCACGTTTTCGGCCATCGTCCGCAGCATCTGTTGCCGTTCGGGACTCTGTTCCAGCCCGGCCGCCCGCAAATAGAATTCACGCGCCGCGTCGCGGTCGCCCGCAATCTCGCGCGCGCGGCCCAGCAGCGCCAGCGGGCTGGAATCCTGCGGACGCAGCGCCATCCAATCGCGGCCGTGCTCTTCTGCATCCGTCCAGAGGCCCGCGCCGCCGTAACAGGCCGTCAGCACACCATAGATTCTCGACCGAAGCGACCGCCGCCCGGCCAGCTTCTGTTCGGCCATCTCGATCGGCATCGCTCCGCGCGGATCCAGCGCATCGCGTTCCCTTTGCAGCAACGCGATCTCGCGCGCGTTGGCATCCAAGGCCACAAGCGCATCTTCAATCGCGGCCTCGAACTCCTTCTTGTGAAAGTACGCCGACGCTCGCAAATGGCGCGCCTGCACATGTTCGGGATCGCGCGCAATCGCCAGTTCGAACAGTTGCGTGGCGCGGTCAAACTCCTGCGCCCAGCCCGCCGCGTTCGCCATGCGGCAGAGTTGCTCCAGGCTGAGGCGCTCCTGCAGCGCGGGTTCGGTATAGTCCAGCAGCAGGCGGTACAAGCGATCTTCAAACGGCTTGGCGGCCAGCGGTTCGCCGCTGCCCCGCGCCTTCTGCAGAGCGACGTTGAGGGCCAGATAGAGCACGGCCGCAATCCGTTCCCGTTCGGAGGGCGGGGCGAGCAGGGCCGCGAACAGAGCCTGGTCGAGATACGCCGCGGCCGCCGGCGTCAGATCTTCGCGTTCGGCGTCGAGCAGAGTGTTACCGAACTCGAAGAGCAGGCGCGCGTTGCGCCGCTGTTCGGGAAAATCGTCGAGGTAGCGTTCGAGCAACGCGGGCGTGTCGATGGTTTCCAGCCCCACCACCACGCGTTGAAACTCGTCCGCGCTCACGCTCAATCCGCGCGCGCCCTCGGCGGGCACGGCCGCCACGCCCGCCATGTTCAGTCCCTCTTTCAGGAAGAACCGGTCTTCCCACAGGTCGAGGAACGTCACGCGGTCCGCCGTGCGGTCCACCGCCGACACGCGCGTGTAGTGGTGCACAATGCCGTCGGAGAGCAGCACGGAATCGCCCGGCGCCACCATCCACCACAGGTGCGCGCGCGGCAGCGACGCCGTGGCCCCGTCCTCGCCCGCGAAGCGGTCATTGTAGAAGGCGAAATACAGCGCCGACGATAGCGCTTCAAAGCCCTTGCGCCGGGAGTTCTGCCAGAGAAATTCGGTGTAGCGTTTCCAATCGGCCAGGGAAAGGTTGGGCACCGGGCGCGGGTTTTCGTCGTCGCCCGCGTAGCCGAACTGGTTGGCCATCATCGCGCTGTGGAGCAGAATATTGCCAACCACTTCCTCGATGCGAGGATCACGCGCGGGCCGGCCGGCGGACGCAATCATGGGGATCAGTGTAGCCGACGCGCCCTCGCGGCGCTATAAGGTCCAGTAGAGCAGGATGAACCAGAGGAAAAAGCATGGCGCCACGGCCTGCATCAACAGCGAGTAGACGCGCAAGACGCCTTCGTTCGACCGCGCGTAGCGGCGATGGATGCCCTGTACGCGCCAGAACACGCCCAGCGGCCACAACGCCAGCGTCAGGCCAGTGACCTGTTTCAGCACTCCCGCTTCTTTCAGGGCGAACAGGCCCACGGCGCTGGTGGCAACCCATGCGGCGATGACCAGCCATGCCAGATGAAGGGCGTCCTGGAAGTCCTTACGGCCTTTCCGCCATTTGAACATCACCCTCATTCCTGACCATTCTATGCCGGGTCACCAAATCGGCCGCGTGTCTTTTCGCGCCGGCCGCACTCCCGCTCGCGCCGGCCGCGGGTCTATCGGCGCGCCGTCCCCACGCCGGACCACGCACCGTCCCGCGCTCCGGCCACGCGCCCGTCCTCTCGCGCCGTCCCGCGCACCGCCCCCATGTCCCGTCCTCGAGGGGGTAAGGTATTCGCGGGATTTGGCCGATAGTGCGTGTTAGGAAACTTTTCATGCGCGGATTCGTTCTTAGCTCCGACACAGAGTTGTGGCCCGCTTTGCGCGAGGGCCTGGAGGCCAGCGGCCTTTTCTCCTGCCTGCGGCAATGCAACCCCGTCGACGACCCCGCTGCGCTGCAAAACCTGATCCGGCTGCAAACGCCGCACGTGATCATTCTCGACCCTTCCTCGTTCGATCTCGTGGCCCCGCTGCGCGACCTGGCCGCCGGGCTGAACCCGCACATCCAACTGGTGGCCGCCGGCGCCGATCTCGATGGCGACCTGCTGCTGAGCCTGATGCGGAACGGGGTGCGCGAATACCTTCCCGCCCCGTTTGGCGACACCGAACTGGCCGCCCCGCTCGGCCGCCTGCAGCAGCGCATCGACCTGAATCCGCAGGCATTCGGATTTACGGAAGATTTATTCGTATTTCTCCCGGCCCAACCGGGCGTGGGCGCCACCACGCTCGCCGTGCAAACCTCGCTCGCCCTAGCCGACGATCGCGGCCGCAAAACACTGCTCGTCGATCTCGACCTCAGCAACGGGCTCATCTCCTTTCTTCTGCGAATGACCAACCCCATTCCGATGAGCGCGGCCATGAATCGCAACATGGAACTGGACGAGGAGATGCTGGCCAGACTCGTCGCCAGCCGGGGCAAACTCGACGTGGCCACGTCGAGCGAAATGCAGTTTGGAGGCCGCCTCGATCCAGGCTGGATGCTGGAGCTGGTCGCCGCGGCGCGCAAGCAATACCAGACCATTTGCGTCGACGTCTCGGAAGGCATTGAGGACTACGCGATCGCCGTCATGCAGGAAGCGCGCGAGATCTTTCTGGTCTGCACGCCCGAGGTGCAGGTGCTCTACCTGGCGCGAAAGCGGCTGATGGAGCTGGAGCGTCTGGGACTTTCCGGCCGTGTGCGCGTGATCGTCAACCGCGCCACCTCGAACAACCTCATCACGCCCGTGCAGGTGGCCGATCTGCTTGGCGTGCCCGAATATCTGCCCATCGCCAACGATTACCAGCGCGTGAGCGAAGCCTGGGTTTCGGGCGAGAGGATCGCACCGAAATCGGAGCTGGGACGCGACATTCGCACGCTGGCCGCGTGGATGGCGCAAGCCGATGTTGTCGAAGAACAGGCGAAAGAGAGCAAACCCAAGAAGCAGCTTGGTTGGATGGACTCGCTGAAAAACCGTCTGCTCGGCTCACGCAAACCGGCCGTTTCCGAAACGCAGGAGGATCTCACGGCGGCGGGCTTGGCCGCGCTCGCCGGCGCGGTCGCCAACGAGGGTGCCGTAGCCGGTACCGGAGCCGGCGCCGAACCGCCGCAGGCGTCCACGGCACTGGCTCACCGCGCCTCGGCGTCGCGGATCGCGCGCCGGAAACGCGGTGATGGCGGGAAATCGAAAGGATTAGGCGCGTCACCGGGCCGCTGAGATGGTAAATTTGTAGTCGCATGGCGGCAAAACGAGCGGCAACGGCTACAGGTGCATCAAGCGGCGATTCGCAGGGCGAGAGCATTCAAGGCTCGCTGAAGGAGCGTGGCATCCGCCTCACCCGGCAGCGCCAGATTCTGCTCGAACTCATCGACAAGTCCGGCAAACACCTCGACGCCGAAACCCTGTTCCAGATGGCGCGCGAACAGGACCCCAAGCTCAACCGCGTGACCGTCTACCGCACGCTGAAAATGCTGAAGCAGGGCGGCCTGGTCGACGAGTTGGACCTGATGCATCTCGGCGGCGACCAGCACTACTACGAGACGCGCATGAAGCAGGAGCACGCGCACGTCATCTGCCTGCGCTGCGGCAAGGTGGAAGAGTTCTTCGGTGAACCGCTCCAGCGCCTGCGCCGGCAGGTGGAGCAGAACCTCGGCTTCAACGTGCTGATCGCGCGCACCGAAATCGGTGGCTACTGCGTGAATTGCCAGTCGCACCGGCTGCGCGAACTGGCTGAAGCGGCGGCCCATGCCGATGGCATTCCCGCCACCGGCGGGCAGTCCGAGTTGAACACCGGCGAGCACATTCAACCGAGGCAGCGAAAAGGGTGAACCCGGCGGCGGGCGAGGAATCGTTGGGGGCGGCCGCTTCCAAGGGCTCCTACTTCACGGTCATCAATCCCAGCGGCCAGAGTAAGCGCATGGAGCTGACTCGCGGCCCCTTCACCATCGGGCGTCAAAGCGAAAACCAGTTGGTGCTGCGCGACAACCGCGTGTCGCGCGTGCATGCGCGCCTGGAGTCCGAAGGCAACGACGTATTTGTCGCCGATTGCC
>CAYUZM010000208.1:0-8209 GCA_964449665.1 uncultured Solibacteraceae bacterium | reverse complement strand
GTCGGGAAAAAGATGCTCGCCTAAGGAGGCGCCATTTGGAAACGTTGCTCAGGTTCGTGCTCAACTTCGCGGCCAACCCCATCGAACTCGCCTGCCTGTGGACAGTCGTCTTGTGCGCCGTCGTCATCACCAGCACCATCGCCTTCGACGAACTGACCGGCTACTAACCTCGCCCGCGCCTGTGGGCTACGGGCTGCCGCCCGATCACCATGTGCACGAACTGAAGCTTCGCCACGGCCGCGGGCGCAAGTACGAATGGATAGAAATCGAGCTGTCCCATGCTCCGCGTCAGCTCGTTCATCACCGCGGTGAGCGCGGTCCACTGGTTCAAGAAGGAGAGGAACCGTGCGGCGTCGGGGTCCTCGGGCCTCAGGAGCGAATCGGACTTGTGGTTCTCCAACTCCGTTGTTACTTCTCCCGCCTTGAGACCGAAGCTGCGCGCCGTGTCGAGCGAATCCACCATGTGCAGGTAGTGCGCCCACGTTTCGGCGAAATCCTCCCACGGATGAGCGCTGGCGTAGGCACTGACAAAGCGCGACGACCAATCCGGCGGGGGTCCGTACTGATAGTTGCGTTGCAAGGCGGAGGTGTAGTCGTCGCGCTCATCGCCGAAGACCTCGCGAAACAGCTCGAGCCACGGCGTTCCGTCCACCAGCCGATCCCAATAATAGTGGCCCACCTCATGCCGGAAATGGCCAAGCAGCGTGCGATAGGGCTCATGCAACTGCTGTCGAACCTGTTCGCGCCGCGCGTCGTCGGCCTCTTCGATATTGATCGTGATCAATCCGCCGCCATGCCCGGTCCAGATCGCCGCGCCGCCGGGCACGGGCTTGAGGAAGTCGAAGGCCAGCCCGCGTTGAGGATCCTCGTTCACGCGCGAGGCGACAGGCAGATGCAACGCAAGCAGCGACGACACGAGCCTTCGTTTGGCAATTTCGATTTTGTGCCAGAGAAGGGCGTTCTCCGGCACCGACAAATCGGGGATGGTTCGGTTCAATCGGCAGGAGCGGCAGAAAACCTGCTGCCCCTGCGGCTCGGCGACCAGCCAGTTGCATCCCGCCGGCGTGTGCAGATTCGCGCAGCGAAAGTAGACCTGCCCGGCCGGCGCCCCTTGTGCCGCGTGGATCCATGAATCCGGCTGAGGCCCCGGCTGCAGGGGGAACAGTTCACCTGCCTCCGGATCGAACCCCAGCGCCGAGCCACAACGCAAGCACACGCTGTTGCGAAAGAACACCAGCCCGCCGCACCGGCACCGGTACACACGGGGCGCGCGCGGCGCTTGCGGCATCCTGGCCGCACGCCTCGCCACAATGCGGTCGAACAGGGATCTCACGGGCATGCCTCTCCATGGTAGAGGCCAAGAGATCTATGGCGTTACGCAAAGTTCGAACTTGTCGCTCGAGTGAATGCCGGAAATCGTAACCGTCATGTTGCCGTACAACCCGCGCTCACCACATGCGGGCAGTGGCGTGTTGTCCGGCAGCGGCGGCACCGTGAAGTGCACCTGATACACGCCCCAAGCCGTGGTGAGCGAGACACCATCTGGCGGTTGCGCCCAATACACAGCGCCACCGGCTACGGCATACCGCAGCACGAACGGCTGTTTGGTCAGCCCCGGCACAAACTCTCCACCGGTAGCGGGACTTGGGTTCGCATCGCCCAGGCCGTGAGCAAATGCGACCAGCGGCTCTCCCGGCCGCACGGCGCGGTACGGCGTGATGAGGCCCCCTTGCGGCCGGACGACCGCCGGGTTGCATCCCATCAGGTTCTCTCCCCCAAAGACACTGTAGTAGACCAGGCTCTCATCGCACGAATTGACGATGTGCGCCTTGTCCGGAACGGCGCGCACAGGGATCGTCGCAATCACGTTCGCGCCTTCCCTGAACTCCAGTCCGGCATAGCTGTTCACCGCCGTTGCCGCCAGTTGGAACGGCACTACGAGCGTGACATTCGTCACCGGCGAGCACGGCGCCGCCATCGGCGCGCATGGGGTTTGGCTCACACCGTAAATCGAAACGGGCGCGCGGCCTGAGGCCTGCACCAACTGCGCGGAGATACCCGCCACCGTGGTCGCAAGTCCAGCGCCAGGGCTATGTACGCCCTCAACCGGCGCCGTCAGCCGTGCCTGAATGCCATGCAACGAAACGATCATCACCTGGCCGGGCGCTGCCTCGATTGCGTTCGGCGGCGTCCGGTAGCCTGACCCGGCAAGCGTAGCCGTTGTGGATTGCGCCGCGAGCGGCAATCCAAGAATCATGAGCAGTGGAATAGTACGCATGACAACTCCCCTAACGTAGGCGCCCCGTGATTCGTACACCATGCGGTGCGGAATGAGGCGGTAAGCGGTCCGACGAGTGCGAAGGAGAGTTGGTTACCTCAACTTAACCTCAGAAGTTCCAAGTAAGCGTTTTCACGGGCGGCGTGTCGTTCGGAATCGGGGTGGGCTGATTCGGCACAGGTGTGGGTTGCGTGGGGAGCGGCAAAGGAAACCGGCCGGGCCGGGCGCCATAGGCATGTAAGAGCGAGTAGGCAAGATTCATGTCGGCCCCAGTGTAGAGCTGCAGGCGAACGCGCCGTCCCGCGAATGCGGCGCAATTGATTGAATGCGCAGACTCAAATAATTTGCCCCCATCCGTTACCGGCGTTTTTCCGGAGTCCCACCGGCTGCAAATTCCCGCAAACAAACAGTCGGCCTCACCGATAAGAGGCAGAGTAGTAACCGCGTCGCTTACTCGAGAAAAGGACAGCCCGACCTTAGATGCCAGAACGAGTCGTCGCGTTATCGGAACAGGTATCCTCCATTGCCACCGGCCGGGTGGACGAGATTCGGCGTGTCACCAAACTCACGACAATCCTGGGAGTGAACGCCTCGATCGAAGCCGCGCGGTCGAACAACGCCGGGTTCGCCGTCGTTGCCGAGGAGGTCCGCAAGGTCTCCGAGCAGATCGAAGCCCTGGCCGACCGGCTGCACCAGGAACTCGGCGCGAAAACCACCGAGCTTCATTCGTTGGGACAAAAGCTGGTGGCAGACATTCGCGGTTCGCGCCTTGCCGACCTGTCGCTCGGAATGATCGACATCATCGACCGCAACCTCTATGAGCGCTCCTGCGACGTGCGCTGGTGGGCCACCGATTCCGCGATGGTCGCCTGCGCCAACGCCGACGACGACGCCAACCGCGCCTTCGCCTCCAGCCGTCTGGGTGTCATTCTCGACTCCTATACGGTCTATCTCGATCTGTGGGTGGCCGGCATGGGCGGTCGCGTACTGGCAAATGGCAGACCCCGCCAATATGCCGTTCAGGGCCGCAATGTTTCCGGCGAAGAGTGGTTCCAGCGCGGCGCGAAAACGAAGTCCGGCGAGGAGTTTGTAGCCTGCGACGTCGCGACGCAAGAGGCGCTCGGCGGGGCCGCCGTGGCTACCTACTCCACCGCCATCCGTGAAGAAGGCCGCACAAACGGCCGCCCCATCGGCGTGCTGGGCATCTTCTTCGATTGGGACAAGCAGTCGCAAGTCGTGGTCGACTCCGTCCGCATGACCGATGCCGAACGCTCGCGCAGCCGCTGCATGATCGTCAACCGCGAACACAAGGTGATCGCCTGCAACCGCAGAGACGAGCTCGGCAAAACAGTCCCGATGCAAAGCCAAGGCAAAGCGATGGGCTCTTACTCCCAGCCGGACGGAACCCTCGTCGGATTCGCATTAACTCCCGGATACGAGACCTATCGCGGCCTGGGTTGGTACGGCGTCATCGATCAGCGGCCCGCCAGTTGAATCCTCCGTCCTGGGTCCGGATAGTCCTCCGGCTTGGCCACCTGCGCATTGAGCCATTCGATGATCGCCGCGTAGCCCAGGCTCTCCGGGTCGTGCCGCAGGTAGTTGTGGACGACATCCAACACTTGAAATCCCTGTTTGACCTGGAAACTGAGCGTGGGGTCTCCTAATTTGCCCGAGAGAATCTCCCTCACGTATTCCCCCGGTTTCAGGGTTTGAGCGTATCTGTGATATCCGCGGAGCCTCGCACCCGCCCGAATGCGAAGCAGTCCGCGGCGTTCGGTCAGTTCGCGGCGGGCGGCATAGAGCGCCTTGCCGATGCCGCGGCCCTGTATCGTAGGGTCCACCATCACCTCGGCGCCATAGAGCGTGCGGCCGCGTTCCGGATCGTGGTTGCGGAAGTAGCCGGTGTCGGTGAAATCGCGCCAGCTCATGTGGTCTTCATAGTCGTCCCAAAGAATGATCAGACTTGCCGCCATGCCGACAAGCTGGCCGGTTTCGGCCGAGACCGCGGCGAACTGGCCTTCCGGGAAGACTGTAAGGTGGGATTCGATCTGAGCCGCCGACCAGGGTTCGCTTTCCGGATACACGCGCTTGCACATCGCAATGATCTCCGGGATATCGGCGGCGCGTGTCGTGCGCACTTCAATCGAGGGACAGGCCAGGCCGCTCATAAGCTCACAATCTCCATCCTCGAAGCGACGTCGGCGGAGTGTTCGCTGTCCCGCAGCGGCAGGACCGAACCCGTCTCACGGCCATCGGCGATCAAAGCCAGGTTCAATTCTCCTATGACCATCATCTCCTGATTGGCGTTTCCCTCCGCGAGAATTCCGTCGCGCGAAAAGGGAAAGTCGCTCGGCGTGAGAATCGACGCCTGTCCGTAATTCAGCGACACGGCGGGTACCATCGGAATGGAACCCACGGTGCCCGAATGGATCACATACATCTGGTTCTCAATGGCGCGGGCATGGGCGCAATAGCGCACGCGGTAGAATCCCTGCCGGTCGTCCGTGCAGGAGGGAACGATCAGGATCAGCGCGCCGGCGCGCGCGGCAACGCGGGCGACTTCGGGAAACTCGACGTCGTAGCAGATGGTGATGGCGACCCTGCCAAAATCGGTTTCAAACACCCGCAGGTTGGTGCGCGGCGAGACAATCCATTCTTCGCGTTCGAACCGGGTCATGTGGAGCTTTCCCTGCACGCCATGCGAACCGGATGGAGCGAAGAAGTAGGAGTCGTTGTAGAGCCGGTCGTCGCCGTTGTCCATGACGGGAATCGTGCCGGCGGCGATGTAGAGGGAGTGTTTGCGGGCCAGTCCGCCCATGAGTTCGACGAACGCATCACGGTTAGACGCCAGCGTTCGAATCTGGTCGCGGATCGGGCGGCGTATGTCGCCGAGGGTAAGTAGTTGGATGGTGAAGTACTCGGGAAAGGCCAGCAGGCGGGACTTGTAGTCGGCGGCGGTTTCCACCAGGGCGACCACCTGGTCGCGAAATCCATCGAAATGGGAGACAGGCCGGATGAAGTATTGAAGCGAAGCGACACGAATTCTGTCTGGGGTGTTCGGCATCACCCTTCTATCTTGACGCCGGACGCGCCGTCGATGCAGGTGGAGGCGCCTCTTCCATCTGCTTGCGGCTCATCGCAAATCGAACCAGCTTCTCGCGCCACGAAATCTCGGAGACCTGGCCGCGGTCAATCCCCACCATCTTGTGCGGCCACCATTCGCCTAACGCCACCCGCAAGGCGCGAATCTGCCAGTTGGCATCGTCCACGTAGAAGTCCTCCACGAAGCCGGCGAACCCATCGCTCGTCCAGGCGCGGTACGAGGTCACCTCCCGGAAACTGCGCAGGTGTGGGTCGCCCAACGCCGTCCGGTCCGTCACACTCGCGGTGGCTGCGGGCGGCGGTGTGAGCGTAAAAGGCTCCATGCTCCAATAGGCCGGCCAGCCATAGTGGCTCTGCATCTCGATTTCGTGCTGCCGCGACACAGGCGCGTCGGTATCGATCGCCGGGCTGCGGCGCACCTGCTCCTGAGTAAGCGGCACGCAGAACTTGCGCCGCTCCCAACCTGTCTGCGTCACAATCGCCGCCGACACCAGCACGCGCCTCCGCTGAAGCCAGCGCCCGGTCTCCACCACCAAGTACCGGATCGTCCAGGTGTCGTCGTCAAAGTAGAAATCGTGCACCTTGCCCAGGTCGCCGTCCTGTTCGTGAATCGCGTAGCCAAGTAGAGAGTCGAGAGACCAGAGCATCGTGTGTATTGTAGAAAAAAACGGGGCGCCGGACGTTACCGTTCGATACCCCGCGGGAAGGTCACTCTCGGACAAAAATGGTTGGGCGTAACGTGGGGAGGCGCTACGCCCGCTTGTGTCAGCCAGGGTGGGTTGAGGCTGGCACAAGTACTGGTTGCCACCGCTTAGAACGATAAGCGGAGCGATAACTCAATGCGCCGGTTCGGTCCCGCGCCGCCGCCTCCGGGACCGAAGCTTCCGGCCGTCTGCGTCGAAATCCCGAACAGAGGCGAGGTCAGGTTGCCCGTGGGCGTCGCCAGATTTACGTTATTCAAAACGTTGCGCGCCTGGATGGAGAACGTGAGGCTGTACTTCTGGCGGCCGTTTCCGCCGCCACCGAACATCCCGACCGGACCGCCGGGGCCGCCGCGAAATCCGCCGCCACCACCTCCCCGTGGACCGCCGCCACCGCCGCCGCGCATCCCCGGGCCGCCGCCACCAGGGGGTGGACCCATCGGCATGTCGCCGTCCGGACCACTCGACGCACGCTCCGATTCGCCGCCGAAGCTCCACGATTTACCCAACCGGAGGTTGAGCGTAAACTGGCCCGGACCGCGTCCGTAGTTTCGCGGAATCAGCGAGTCGTTGGGCCCCGGCGTGGTGAGGAAGTTCCCGTAGATGGTTTGTACCACGCCCGGCGCGTTCAGGTCGGTCGCAAACGCGGGACGATCGAGAAACTGGGAGTCGCCATTGGCATCGCGCCCCGTCACGATGTTGAAAGGCGAACCCGTCGAAGCCATCAGGAAGGGGTTCAACGAAATCCCCCACTTGGCGTTGATCGAGCCGCCAACCACCATGCGGTGCCGCGTGTCCATCCGCGACGGGCCCCATTCACTATGCATGTTGTACGGGTCCGCGGGCGAACTCCCAAATCCGTCCGAATCGCTGCGGGCGTAGTTCAGCAGATAGAAGCCGAACAGGCTGACATAACGGCTGAACCGCGTGTTGAAATTCGTCATGATCTGGTGCTGCCGGCTGAATCCCGTGGATTCGTTCAGGAAAATGTTACCGACATTGCCGTATGGACGCGTGCCGTCGGCAAGCGGCGTGTTGATGTTGCGCGAGCGCAGCAGGTTCACGCCGCGGCTGAAGATGTAGTTCACGGCCATCGTGGTGCTCTTTGGCAACTGGCGCTCGATGCCCGCCGAGGACTGAATGAGATAGCCGGCCTTGATGTCGCTCGCGAGTTCGCGGATGGTGAGCACGTTCGCGTAAGGCGCCAACTCGCCCGCCGTCGGCGTGTTCGGAAAGAAGTCCGGATTCGGAACGATATAGTTCACCTGGTTCACGCCGTTGAACCGCAGTGCATTGAGCGTGAGCGATTGGGCCACGCGGTCGTAGAAGATGCCGCTGCCGAGGCGCAGCACGGTCTTCGTCGCCTTCCCGTTACGGCCGTCAAGCGCATAGGCGAGCCCGAGGCGCGGAGCGAAATTGTTGTGGTTGCTGATATTGGTCTGGTCTTCCCAGCGCAGCCCGCCGCTGAAGGTGAGCCGCGCCGAGGCACGCCAATCCCACGTGCCAAACAGACCGGCGTCCCACTGCGTAACATTGGCCTGCGGGTTGCCTCCGTTGATCGTAAGTTGGCTCGCGCCGCCGCCCAGCAGCCGGATCTGCGCCGGCGTGTAGCCCAGGCCCTGGAAGAGCAGCGTGCGCCGGTACCGTTCAAGCGAGGTGATCGGAATCATCGCGCCGCCCAGAAGCGCGTTGTTGTTCGCGTCAAGTTCCGGCCCCACGCCGCCCGCGAACGAATAGGTGCCGCCGAAGTTATTCGGCGAGATGTCGTTGAGCGTCGAGCCGCGCACACGCCCGCCGAATTTGAACGAATGCTTGCCCATGAGGTAGCTGGTCGAGTTGTTGAACTCGTAGCCGTTGCTGCGTTGGTCGGCAAGGCCCGTCTGCGCCCCGCCGCCGTTGAAGGCATCCAACACGTTGATCGCCGCCAGTGTGTTGTCGCCATCCTGGATCAACGTGGAGCGGTTGAACGCGAAGCGGAATTCGTTGATCGAACGCGCGCTCAGAACCGCCGTCTCCGTGAGCTGAATCATGTGGTCGCGGTCGCGGGTGTCAAAGGAACGCGTCGGCAGCGCGAACTCGCCGACGCCGCGATTGTCCGAGCTCATCGGCGTATAGGCGTAGCGCAGAA
>CAYUZM010000207.1:5751-8250 GCA_964449665.1 uncultured Solibacteraceae bacterium | reverse complement strand
ACTCCATGCTAAAGCCGCAAAAGAATCGCCCGCGTTTCACTTGGAGCAGGCCAACGAAAGCACCTTCCTCACCAATGTGATTGCGCTCGCCGCGGCCGTGGCGTTGGGATCGCTTGTCAGCGCGCAGTTCACGGCTTGGAAAATCACGCTTCCCGCCTACATCGGAGCGATGATTTGCGCGGCCATCATTCGCAATCTCGACGATGCGACAGGCTGGCTGAAGATTTCGCCGCCCAAGATGGACGAGATCGGCGACATTTCGCTTGAGCTCTTCATCGTGATGGCGCTGCTGACTTTGCGCCTATGGGAACTCGTCAATCTTGCGGCGCCCATCTTTGCCATTCTTCTCGCGCAAGTTGCGCTGGTCTTTGCGCTGTGCCGCTACGTGGTATTTCGCCTCATGGGCCGCGATTATCCGGCTGCGGTGATGGCGAGCGGCTACTGCGGCTTCATGCTCGGCACCACGGCCAACGCCATGGCGTGCATGGGCGAGGTTGCCCGCAAGTACGGCCCCGCGCCTCAAGCGTTCTTTGCGGTGACGATTGTCGGCGCGTTCCTGATCGACTTCATTAATGCACTCATCATCAATGCCAGCGTCACAATGCTGAAATAACCACATGGCGCGCGCTTTCCACACCACTCTGCGGCAGGAAGAGAGCAGTCAAAATACCAATCTCTTTCGGCATGGGGCAGGGTCCACCCGGCAGTATTCAGGGCATCGCCTCCGTGTGCGTAGACAAGAAGATCATTTCGTCCACCATTTGATCCATGCCAACGATGCGCGGCACGGGTGGCAAACTCGTGCCGTATATGCTCTTCCCTCAAATGGTTGAGATCAATCGTTGACGTTCGGCAATTCTAACGTGCCGCCTCTGCTAAACTAAAGAAGTCGCCTCCGTGGTGCCCATAGCTCAGCTGGTAGAGCGCCGGATTGTGGTTCCGGATGTCACGGGTTCGAACCCCGTTGGGCACCCCATAGTAAAGTCGGCTCTCCGCCAACAATGGGGGACTCCCCGCAATCCCAGATCAGCTAACCACATAGCAGTTAGCTCTATTTCCAAACAAACCAATAGTTGACGTGCATCAACGTGACGCGTGACCGGCGCGCGTCGGCGTAGCCGCCTGATGGCGTGCCTGCCATGACTGCGGGCTCCGCGCCGTCAGTGACAGGAAACGATTGATTTCTCAGCGCGCGTGACGGCCGCGCCCGCCGCTACTTCTCCAGTTCGACGTCGATCTTCTTCGTGTTCGCGTCCATGGCGACAATCTTGAAGCGCCGCACCTGGCCTTCACGAATCGCATTCGGATCCATCGACGGCCCGCCGGACTTCCACTTCGCCGCGAGCATTGCCGACAGCGACGAGAGGTCCGCGCCGCCGCCTGTCTTTGCGCCGCTCTCACTTGCGCCCGCGCCGCTCAGCCGGCACATGGCGTGAACGCCTTCACCCAACTCCACCTCGGCCCGTTCGCCCTTCAATCGCACCACACGGCCACTGATGATGGAGCCTACCTCGGTCTCGGAAATAAACGTGTCGACGGAGGTCGGTTCCAGCGCCTTCATCGACAGCCGCAGTCTGCGGCGTTCGTTGTCGACTTCGGTAACCTGTGCTTTCACGGCCTGACCCACCGTCAGCATCTCTTTCGGATGTTGCAGGCGTTTCTCGCGCGTGATGTCGCCAATATGGATCATGCCTTCGATGCCGTTCTCCACTTCGACGAACGCACCGAAATTGGCAAGGCTTGTTACGGGCTTCTCCACGATTGAACCGGTGGGGTACTTCTTCACCACTTCTTCCCACGGGTCGCCGATTGCCTGCTTCAAGCTCAAAGAAATTTTCTTGTCGGCGAGATTCACGCCGAGCACCACCGCTTCCACGTAGTCGCCCACCTTCAAGACGTCGGCGGGCTTGCGCACGCGTTTGTCCCAGCTCAGCGCGGTTACGTGAATCAGTCCATCCACACCGGGAAGCAACTCGATGAACGCGCCGAAATCGGCCAGGCGGACCACTTTGCCTTGAACGCGGTTGCCTTCCTTGATCGTTTCGGCGGCGACCGTCCAAGGGTCCTTGGTCAACTGCTTCAGGCCGAGTGAGATCTTCTTCTTCTCGGGCTGCACCTTCAATACCTTGACTTCCAAGGTCTGCCCGGATTTGACCACTTCATCGGGCTTGGCCACGCGGTGCCATGCCATGTCCGATATGTGAAGCAGGCCGTCGACGCCACCCAAATCGCAGAACGCCCCGAAATCGGTGAGGCTGCGTACGGTCACCGTCATGACCGTGCCTTCCTGAATCGTCGCGAACTTCTCTTCCTTGGCCTTGGCCGCCAGTTCTTCGAGCACGACGCGGCGGTCGACAACGACGTCTTCCTTCTCCGTGTCGAGCTTCGTGATGCGGCACTCGATTTGCGTGCCCACCAGCTTTTCCATCTCCGCAACGTCGCGCGCGCCGCTGCGCGATGCCGCCATTAACGCCGTCCCGCCGACACCCCCCCGCAGAC
>CAYUZM010000207.1:3709-5741 GCA_964449665.1 uncultured Solibacteraceae bacterium | reverse complement strand
TCCGCTCCAGTCCTTTGGCACGGCGACGTGCACTTTCGACAGGAGGTAGAAGCCTTCCGGATGCCGGCCGGTGATGGTCACGGAAACCTGGTCGCCGGGCTTCACCATCACCTTGCCGTCGGGCGCGGTGACGGTGGACAGCGCGAGAGCGCCTTCGGACTTCCGTCCGATATCGATCAGCACAGCGTCTTCACCAATGGAGACGACCGTGCCATTGACCGATTCGCCGACGGCCTCAGAGGGCCCGCGATGCTGTTCCTGCTCGAATTGCGAGAGGATATCGGCGAAAGATTCTTCTTGGTTGGAGCCGGTCTGATCGTTCTGAACCGGATCTTGGGGAGCAGTGGGATTCATGCGAGGTGCGAGTTCACCTCATTCTGGCACATCGAGCGGCGGGCCCGCACCCCGGCCGTCCTATAGCCGTGTTACCGATTGGCGGCGTTTGGCGGACAGCAAGTAGTACACCAACGGTTGTTTCGGTTTGTGTCGCCCGACTTCATTCGCCCCCAGCGTCACGGCCTGTCCCGGACCGATCTCCCCGCCCGAGGCCGCGCAGGCGCCGCCCTCCATCCGCTGGTTCCCGTACTGTTTCGATTTCAGCGTCGGATCGAACTTGCCGTACGGGTCGTGAACGACGAATTGCAGATCTACGCTCGACTGGTTCGGACGGTAGTTCCGGTAGCCGACGATCAAGATGATATGCCCGGCCACACGCTCGTGATTCACGCCGGTGAGCACCGGGAACCCGTCGTCGATGTGCTGCACAATCCAGTCGATGGCCTCCCATTGCAGCGCGTAGCTGGCGCGCTCGAACTCGTACTGCGGGAACTTCTCCTGCAGCCACCAGCGAAAGTTCTCGTGCGCGTTCTTCATCTTCTTCTGGGGTCGGTTCGGGTCGCCATTGATCTTTTCTTTGATTCCCAGAATCTCGCTCTTGGTGGCTCGCTGTGCCGCTGGATCGCCCGACTGGAGATAGGCCGCCATCATTTTCAGCACCGTTGACTGGCAGGACGTGTGGTCGGGTTGGATGAAATAGGGAACAGGGAGTACTTTGCTGCGCGCCGCCATGAATCCTCGTACCTTCTATGATGAGCACAGTGCCGCACGCCGAAGCCACCTCACTTGATCCCATACCGCGCTGGCGCGTCTACCTGCAGGACGTGGCGTGGCTCGCGCTGTTCGGCGGCCTGGCCGCGGCCAGTACTTCGCGCAATGACGCTGAGATGGAGTTGCTCACCGCGCTCGCCGCCTTCCAAATTGCCGAGCCGCGATGGCACAGCCTGCACACCCCACGCGGCGCTTGGCTTTCCATATTTATCAAGTTGCTGCTGAGCTATCTTCTCATTGGCGTGACCGGTGCCGTTAATTCGAGCTACTACCTGATTCTGCTGGTGCCCATCGTTTCCGCCGCGACGCTTCTTGGCGCGTGGGGAACGATTCTCGTCTACCTGCTTGCCATCGGCAGCTATCTTTCCTTCCTTCTCTTCCTCGATTGGGACCGTTACTTTCTGCCCGCCGGCCAGATCAGGGAACTTGCTTTGCGCACACTGCTGCTCGCGATGGTTGCGTTCCTTACCCACACGCTCGTGGAGGCCAGCCGGCGCCAGGCGCGGCGCTATCAGGCGACCGCCGAAGAACTCGCCGCCGCCAACCGCAATCTTCACGCGGCGGAGGCGGCCGTGCGCCGGTCTGAACGGCTGGCGGCACTTGGGCAACTCACCGCCGGACTTGCCCACGAGCTTCGCAATCCGCTGGGCACGATGAAGGCTTCGGCGGAGCTACTGCAACGGAACGCGCCCGCCGAGCCAGCCGTGCTGCGCGAACTCTCCGGCTACATCGCCGAAGAGGTTGACCGGTTGAACTCGCTGATTACGCGCTTTCTCGATTTCTCGCGCCCGCTCCAGCTTCATTTCGAACTGCGCAACCTGGATGCCGTGCTCGACCGCGCCGTCCCCGAGTTAGAGCGTCACCCGCCCCCATTTCCCGTTACCATCGATAAAGCCCCACCAACCGCGAACCGAAACCGCTGCCA
>CAYUZM010000207.1:0-3699 GCA_964449665.1 uncultured Solibacteraceae bacterium | reverse complement strand
AAGGACTCTGCCCCTGCCGTGAGACACTTCTTGTTCGACGCCGTTATGCTGGACCGCGTCGTGTACAACTTGCTGCTGAACGCCGCGCAGGCAAGCCCGCCCGAAGGTGTCATTACCTTGAAGACTCGTGCCGCCAACGACACGGTTGAGATCGCCGTCATCGATCGCGGCGCGGGCATCGCACCGGAGCATATGGAGAGCATTTTCAACCCGTTCTTCACCACAAAGCCCAGCGGCACCGGCCTTGGCCTGGGCATCGTCTCCCGCATTGTGGACGAGCACGGCGGCAAGATTGCCGTCGAAAGCACGCTCGGGGAAGGGAGTGTCTTCCGTGTGCTGTTGCCCGCCCGTACAGAACTTCCGCCGGAGCAGGCCGCGGGGACGGCCGAGTAGTCTTGGCCTGTTGGCTAACCGCCCGGGGTCGCTCCAATTCGCCGCAACGCCCGCGGATAGCGTGAGTCGTTCCGCAGGGCATCGAGCCGCGGGTCGACCTTAAATGTCAGCATTTCGAATGCACCGGCGGCGATGCTGGCCTCTACGGCTTCAAACGCTTCATCGACCTTCCCGAGAATTGCGCAAAGCAAGAGCTTGGCCGATGGGGTCATCTTGCCTTGCCGGATCAACTCGCGCCTCCGCTCGAGTAGCGCGTTGGCCGGACCCCGGTCGCCCTCGTGCAGGCTCAACCAGGTCTCATCGGATTCGATCACACCAGGCCCCATGTTGATTCCGTTGAAACTCTTGCGCGCCTCCGCGGTGCGGCCCTGCCATCCAAGGCTCAACCCAAGGTAATAGCGCGCCAGGGTGAAGTGCGGTTCCCGTTCGAGCACCTTGCGGCATTCGGCTTCGGCGCGGTGAAAGTCCCGGGCGAAGTAGAAGGCTTGGCAGTAACGCGCGCCGAGCAGGGGCGAGGCGGGGTCCAACCGGAGGGCTTCCTCGGTGAGGCGTATGGCTTCGCCGATCTCGCCCTTGGCGAATTTCAGGTGCGTATAGCCCAGGCGCGTCTGCACCGACGCAGGGTCCAGCTCCAAGGCACGCAAAAAGCTCTTCTCCGCTTCATCGAAGCGCCGATGATACAGAAACTTCGACAATGCAGTGGCGTAGTGGGCCGTGTGGAGACTCGCATCCAGCTCCAACGCCCGCTTGGCTTCGGCGTCGGCGCGGGCGGCGGCCTCCGGCATCGTACGGATTCCCAGCGCCGCCATCTGCAGCAGCGAAATTGCCAGCCCGGCGTGTGCGGCTGCCGAGTGAGGGTGGGCCAAGATCTCCTGCTCAAACTGTTCCGCTGCACGCGCACTCTGCTCCGGCGCCAGTTGATAGAGAAGATACTCTCCAATCCGGATGCGCGGCTCCACGGCGCGCGGAGGTGCCGGCGCTGTGGGCCGGAACAGAAGCAACGACGCCAGCGCCACTACAGTGACCGCGGCCACGGCGGGCCACCAGCGAACCAGCCACGGGCGCCGGGGTGCAAGTTCGCTCACCTCTCGATGCGGCGCGGTGGCGTATTCCGTGTCGCGCTCGCCGGCATCTTCGCCGTATTTTTCGGTCACCTGCGCAACGAACCGGTATCCGCGGCGAGGGATGGTCTCTATGTAGGTTCCATCGGCCTCGCCGGCTTCCAGCGCCTTTCGGAGAATCGAAATGTTTCGTGTCAGCCCAGACTCCACCACCGTCACGTCCGGCCATACGGCCTTCATCAGATCTTCCTTCGAGACCATCTGGTGGGAGTTCTCCACCAACACGAACAGCGTGTCCACAACCTTCGGCGTCAGTTGCACGCGCGCGCCATCCCGCTCCAGAATCCGATCCCGCACGCGCAGGCGGAACGGACCGAAGACGTAGGCGCTGAGCGTTTGCCGCGAAGAGTCCATGGCGTTGAATCTGGCTTCCCCCAGTATAGGCAGACCGTCCCAGATGCCTGAAAAGACTGGTCCTCGCGCATGCGAGGAACTTTGTAAGGAATCTCGAAGCGCCGGATTGCTGCCGGGCCGCGCGTCTCCGGGCATAGTCAAATTTGCACCGGGGGAACACCCCGGGCTTTGAGGAGAGAAAATGAATTTCAGAAAACTTATCTTGCTCGGACTCGTAATCGGAGGCGCATCCCTCTCACGGGCTGCGACGATTCTCGAGCGCGACGGAACCATCAACGCTCAGTGCTGCCAGTTCGCCGCCATCGCCATCAATTGGACGATGGACAGGGAATGGACCAACGTCAAGATCGAGATGGATTTCCACAACGGTGGCGACGAGGACGATGTCCATACCGGGGTCGCACTCTTGTTGGACTCGCTCGGACCCGGCACTATCCCCGCCAACAAGATCGATGACATCGTTCTTGTCGAAAGCGGCGCCGAACAGAAGTCGATCACGCTCTTCCAGGGGCTGACGTTGGGGCCAGGCACCTATCATCTTGTCTATTACAGCGTGAGTTTTGAGTTTCCCTACTATCTCTCGACGGCTTGGGACAGCAATCCCGGCGGCATCACGACCGGTCCGGGCGTTATCCTGCTCC
Organism: uncultured Solibacteraceae bacterium; assembly: GCA_964449665.1. Classification (GTDB taxonomy): domain Bacteria; phylum Acidobacteriota; class Terriglobia; order Bryobacterales; family Bryobacteraceae; genus JAFLBB01. Next base: position 1,190 of record CAYUZM010000207.1, on the reverse strand, counting down.
CCTCACTGATCGAGGGGGACGAGGCGCCTTACCGCCCCGCCTCGACTTGGAATCCCATCGTCGGTCATCCCAACATGTTTCCCTTTACGGGAACTCCGTCCGAAGAGTCCCCGGTTCCCGAGCCCGCATCGATGTCATTGGTAGCGGTGGCGGCGCTCGCGGGTGTCGCTTTGCGGGCATGGCGTCTTCAACGCACGCGATAGCAATGCTATCTTGGGGCAACCGCCCCAAGACCGGTCGACGGAACCGGTTCGGAGGCCGGTTCCGTCCAAGAAATATGACCAAGCCGCGCATCCTCATCGTGGAAGACGAGGAGAAACTCCGCCGCGTTGTCGAACTCCAACTCCGCTCGTCAGGATTCGAAGTGGAGACCGCGGCCACGGCCGAATCCGCCCTGCAAATTGCCGATCGCGCGGGCTTGATCCTCACCGACCTCCGGTTGCCCGGCATGGACGGTCTGGCGTTGATCGACGCGCTTCGCCGCCAGAACGCCTCGGCCCCGGTGATCGTCATGACCGCCTATGGAACGGTGGAGACGGCCGTTGAGGCCATGAAGCGCGGCGCGGTCGATTTCCTTCCCAAGCCGTTTTCGATGGATCACCTCACCGCGGTCGTCACCAAGGCGGCGGAAGTGAGAAGCCTCCGTGAAGAGAACCGCGAGTTGCGCGCCGAACTCGGCCGCCGCTACGATTTCGCCAACATCATCGGCGCCAGCAAGGCCATGCAGGATGTGCTGGAGACTGTCGAACGCGTCGCCCCTTCGCGGGCCACCGTGCTGCTGTGCGGCGAAAGCGGCGTCGGCAAAGACCTCATCGCGCGCGCCATCCACCATCATTCGCCGCGACGCGGCCGGCCGTTCGTCAAAATCAACTGTACTTCGCTTCCCGAAAACCTGATGGAGAGCGAATTGTTCGGCTATGAAAAGGGCGCTTTCACAGGAGCGCAACAGGCCAAGCCGGGTAAGTTCGAGCAGGCCGATACCGGCACGGTGTTTCTCGATGAGATCGGCGACGTGCCCGTCGGCATTCAGGTGAAGCTGCTGCGCGTGCTCCAGGAGCGCGAGTTCGAGCGCCTTGGTTCGAACAAGACGCTCCAGATTGATGTGCGCGTGATCGCCGCCACCAACGTCGATCTGCGTGCCGCGCTCGAAGAGGGCCGCTTCCGCGAGGACCTCTACTATCGCCTCAACG
>CAYUZM010000206.1:3680-8272 GCA_964449665.1 uncultured Solibacteraceae bacterium | reverse complement strand
TCCACGCCATCCTCACCATTCTCCGCCGCGAAGAGCGCTTCTTCCCGCCCGCCTTCACCGCGTTCCTCATCGGCGCCACCCTGCACGGCGTCTCCCTCACCGAACGCTGGTTCCACAAAGGCCGCCTCCCGGTGGACAACTTCTTCGAATCCATCGGCCTCTGCGCCTTCCTCCTCGCCGCCAGCTTCCTCTTCCTCCACTGGCGCTATGAGTTCCGCTCCATGGGCGTCTTCCTCTTCCCGCTTGTCTTCTTGATGACCCTCCTCGGCAGCATGGAAGCCCCCGTCGATGTCTGGACCTCCACCCAAGTCCGCGGTGCCGTCCTCCTCGCCCATGTCACGCTCGTCATGCTCGGCTACGCCGCTCTGCTCGTCACCGCGCTCGCCAGCGTCTTTTACCTCATCGAAGAGCGCCGTCTCAAACAAAAGCTCTCCTCCAAACTTTTCCTCCGACTCCCGCCGCTCTCCACCCTCGACGGCATTATCACGCGCGCCATGGGCGCCGGCTTCTCGCTCATCACCATCGCCACCATCCTCGGCATCGTCTGGGCGCAGCGCGAAGGCCAGCACGATTGGATCACCCAGCCCCGCGTCATCATCTCGCTCACCACCTGGGCCCTCTGCCTGCTCATGGTCTTTCTCCGCACCTCGGCCGGTTGGCGCGGCCGCAAAGCCGCCGTCATGGCCCTCATGATCCTCGGATGCTCCGCCCTCACCTGGGCAGCGAAAGTGTTCCTCAAACCTGCCTAGCCGATGAACTTCCACGTCACAGGTTTGAACCACACCACGGCCCCCGTGGACGTCCGCGAGCGCCTCGCCTTCGCTCCCGAACGCCTCGCCGACGCCATGGCCGGACTCCGCAACGCCGAAGGCCTCCTCGAAACCATGGTCCTCTCCACCTGCAACCGCGTGGAGATCACCGCCACCGCCGACGACGCCTGCGACGCCCGCGACCGTATCGAAGCCTTCCTCTCCGGCTATCACAACGTCGAACGCGACTGGCTCCGCCCCTACCTCTATCACTTCACCGGAACCGACGCCATCCGCCATCTCTTCCGCGTCGCCGCCTCGCTCGATTCCATGGTCGTCGGCGAGCCCCAAATCCTCGGCCAGCTCAAATCCGCCTACGAAACCGCGCGCACCGCCGGCACCCTCAGCTCCACGCTCGAATCCATCCTGACATCGGCTTTCCGCGTCGCCAAACGCGTCCGCACCGAAACCGAAATCGGCCAGAGCGCCGTCAGCGTTTCATACGCAGCCGTCGAACTCGCGCGCCAGATCTTTGGCTCCCTCGATCACCGCAAAGTCCTCTTGATCGGGGCGGGGAAGATGAGCGAACTCGCCGCCCGCCACCTCGCCCGCGCCGGTGCCAGCGACATCACCGTCACCAACCGCTCGTCCGCGCGCGCCACCGCCATGGCCGACATCTTCAACGCGCGCACCGTGCCCTACGAGTCCTTCATGACGGCGATGCACTCCACTGACGTCGTCCTCACCTCCTCCGGCGCGCCGCACTTCATCCTCACCCGCGACAACATGCGCCCCATCGTCCAGGCCCGCAAAGGCCGGCCCATGTTCTTAATCGATATCGCCGTCCCGCGCAATATCGAGCCCGCCGTCAACTCGCTCGACGGCATCTTCCTCTACGACATCGACGACATGCAGAAGGTCGTCGAATCGAACATGCGCGTCCGCCAGGCTGAGGCCGAAGAGGCCGAACGCATCATCTCCGAAGAGGTCGCCCGCATGATGCAGCGCCTGCAGCAGCGCGGCGCGGCGCCTCTCATCGTCAGCCTCCAACAACAACTCGAAGCCACGCGCCTTGCCGAACTGGAACGCGCCCGCGCCCGCCTCGCCACGCTCACCCCCGAGCAGCGCGAACTGGTCGACACCATCACGCGCGGCATCCTCAACAAAGTCGCCCACGGCCCCATCTCCGAACTCCGCCGCCTCTCCGCTTCCCCCGACGGCGGCGACGGTCTCGAAGCGCTGCGGCGCGCCTTCCGTCTCGACGCCACCGACACCAAATGACGCACATCACCATCGGATCCCGCGGCTCGCAACTCGCCCTCTGGCAGTCCCGCTGGGTTGCCTCCGAACTCAACCAGCGTGGCTTCACCACCAACATCGAGATCATCAAAACCACCGGCGACAAGATCACCGGCGTGCCGCTCTCCCAGGTCGGTACCAAAGGTCTTTTCACCAAGGAACTCGAAGAGGCGCTCCTCGACGGCTCCATCGACATCGCCGTCCACTCGCTCAAAGACATGCCCACCGAGCTTCCCGCCGGGCTCGCCCTCGCCGCCACACCCGCCCGCGAAGATGCCCGCGACGCCATCATCGGCAAGCCGCTCCTGGAACTCCCCCGCGGCGCAAAGGTCGGCACCAGCTCCCTCCGCCGCACCGCCCAACTCCGCCAGGTGCGCCCCGACCTCATCATCGAATCCGTGCGCGGCAACCTCGATACCCGCCTCCGGAAACTCGACGAAGGCCAATACGATGCCATCCTCCTCGCCGCCGCCGGACTCCGCCGCCTCGGTTGGGCCGGCCGCATCGCCGAGCTGCTTCCCATCGAAACCATGTGCCCCGCCGTCGGTCAGGGCGCGCTTGCCATCGAAGCCCGCATCCCCGATTCCTCGGCCCCCACGCCCGCGCTCGAAGCCTGCCGCGCCCTCGAACACGCGCCCACCCGTGCCGCCATCACCGCCGAACGCGCCGTGCTCGCCACTCTCGGCGGCGGCTGCCAGGTGCCCATTGGAGCCCACGCTACCATTGAAGGCGAACTGCTCCACCTACGTGCCGTCGTCGTCGCCCCCGACGGCAAGTCCGCCCCCATGGTCTGCACGCTCACCGGGCCCGCCGCCCACGCCGCCGCGCTCGGCCAACAGGCCGCCGAACAGCTCCTGAGCGAAGGAGCCGACGACATTCTCGAGGCGGTGTACGGCGCGTGACGGACCCCCTCCCCGCGCTCGTCTCCCTCATCGGCGCCGGCCCCGGCGACCCCGGACTCATTACCGTCCGCGGCCGTGAGGCCCTCCAACGCGCCGCCTGCGTGCTCCACGATCACCTCGCCAACCCCGCGCTTCTCAAACTCGCCCCCCACGCCGAACACATCTACGTCGGCAAGCAGCGAGGCGACCACGCCGCCACGCAAACAGAGATAACGGAGCGTTTAATACTAAAATCACGCGCCGGCCTCCGCGTCGCCCGCCTCAAAGGCGGCGACCCCTACCTCTTCGGCCGAGGCGGAGAAGAAGCCGAAGCCCTCGCCGCCGCCGGCATTCCCTTCGAAGTCATTCCCGGCGTCACCGCCTCGCTCGGCATCGGCGCCTACAGCGGCGTCCCCCTCACCCACCGCGACCACAACTCCGCCGTCACCTTCGTCACCGGCCACGACCCCGCTTCCATCAATTGGACCGCCGTCGCCGCCTCGGAATCCCTGGTCGTTTATATGGGTCTGTCGACCATCGGCGAAATCGCCGGGCGTCTGATCGCCGCCGGCCGCCCACCCGATACGCCCGCCATCGCCGTCCGCTGGGGCACCCGCCCCGAACAGACCAGCCTCCGCGCCACGCTCGCCACCCTCGCCGCGCGCATTGACGCCGAACACCTGCGCCCGCCCGCCACCATCATCATCGGCGACGTCGTTTCGCTCTCCGATCGCCTCAACTGGTACGAACGCCTCCCGCTCTTCGGTCAGCGCATCGTCCTCACGCGCGCCGAAGAGCAGGCCGCCGAAACCGCGGAGATCCTTCGCGCCCTCGGCGCCGGCGTCATCGAGCTGCCCACCATCGCCATACGCCCGCCCCTCTCCTGGGCCGCCCTCGACACCGCCATCGAACGCCTCTCCACCTACGACTGGATCGTCTTCACCTCCGTCAACGGCGTGCGCTTCTTCCTCGAACGCCTCGACGCCTCCACCCACGACCTGCGCTCGCTCCGCGCCAAAATCGCCGTCATCGGCGAACGTACGCGCGACGCCGTTCAAGCCCTCCACCTCAAGGCCGATCTCATCCCCCATGAGTTCGTCGCCGAAAGCCTTCTTGAAGCCTTCGAAGCCCACGACCTGGCCGGTCAGCGCATCCTCATCCCCCGCGCCGAAATCGCCCGCGAACTCCTGCCCATCGGCCTGCGCCATCGCGGCGCCACGGTCGACGTCGTCCCCGCCTACCGCAATGCCATCCCTGAAGACGCCGCCACGCAAGCCGCCGAGATCTTCGCCCACACCGCCCAACACACCCCGCCCCACTGGATCACCTTCACCGCCGCCTCCACCGTGAAGAACCTCCTCACGCTCATCCCCCGCGAAGCCCTCGCCCACACCCGCATCGCCTCCATCGGTCCGGTCACCACCGAAGCGCTTCTCAAACACGGCCTCACCGTCGATGCCGAAGCCTCGCCCTACACAATTTCTGGTATGATCGCGGCCATCTTGACCTCCTCCGCGCGCGCCGGGGAATGAGATGCGCAAACTCATCTACTACGTCGCCACCTCGCTCGATGGCTGCATCGCGCACCGCGATGGAACCTGGGACGGCTTCCTCGGCGAAGGCGCCGCGTTGATCATCGTCGAGTCCGAAGCGCACGCTCTCA
>CAYUZM010000206.1:0-3670 GCA_964449665.1 uncultured Solibacteraceae bacterium | reverse complement strand
GGAAAGAGCGAACGCCGAGGAATCCTTGGCTTGGATGCACTCCTGCTCGGCCGTCGGCATGGGCCGCGCCACTTACGAAATCGCGCCCAAAATGGGAGTCGTCGATCCCTACCCCTACCTCGAAACCTACGTCTTCTCGCGCACGCTCGCGCCCGTCGATCACCCCAACGTCCATGTCATTCGCGACGACGCGCCGGCCTACATCGCGTCCCTGAAACAACAACCCGCCACCAACGGCCGCAACGCGCCCATCTACTTCGCCGGCGGCGGAGCCTTCGCCGCCTCCGTCCTTGCCGCCGCTCTGATCGACGAACTCATCGTCAAGCTCAACCCCTTCCTCATGGGCAACGGCATTCGAGTTACGGAAGCGCTGCCCGCCATCGTCCCCCTCGAACTCACCGCCACCAAAACCTACGGCAACGGAGTCCTGCTCCTCACCTACCGCCCTACTCGACTTCCCGCAACGCAGCCATAACCGCCCGGTAAAACTCCGGGTGCGACTCCCACGTCTGCGCCGTAATCAACCGCCCATCCCGCACCGCCTGCCGAGGACTCCACTCGCCCCCCGCCCGCGTCACCTCGCTCTTCACATGCTCGTAGCAGGTCACCGTCCGCCCGCCCACCAACTCCGCCGCCACCAGCACCTGAATCCCATGGCAAATCGCCAGCACCCACTTGCCCGTCGTCGCCATCTCCCGCACCAGTGCGATCAGATCCGCGCGATGCCGCAAATACTCCGGCGCACGCCCGCCAATCAACAACACCGCATCGAAGTCCGCCGCCCGCGCATCGGCCAGGGCCATATCCGCCGTCGCACCGTACCCAGGCTGCCGCTCGACATAAGTGTCCCAGCCCGGTTCAAAATCATGCATCACCAGATGCAGCCGCCGCTTCGACGGCGCGGCCAGCACCGGCTCATGCCCCTCTTCCAACATCCGGTGAATCGCATACCACGTCTCATACGATTCACCGCCATCGCCCGTCACCACTAAAACCCGTTTGCCCATAGCGACGCCATTCTACCGCGTGCTCCCGCCCCAACTCACCGCCCGCCCGCGACCCGCGCCCGCAACGAGATAATAGTCCCATCGCCGCATGCCGCTCGCTTTTCAACTGCGTTGCCCCTCTCCGGCCCTCGCGCCCTACGTCGACACCCTCTGGCTCTCCCACGGCACGCCGCCCGCCCACAAAAAGGAGCGCGTACTCCCCAATGGCGCGGCCGCCCTTATCTTCAACCTCGCCGAAGACCGCATCTACAGCTACAACCGCGAGCGTCCGCACCTCAGCACCCACACCAACGGAGCCCTCATCGCCGGTCCGCGCGCGCAATACGAAGTGATCGACACCGAATGCCAGCGCCTCCTCGCCGGCGTCGTCCTCCGCCCCGCCGGCGCCGCCCTTCTCCTTGGTGTTCCCGCCTACGAACTCACCGATCTCGACGTCCCCCTCGACGCCCTCTGGGGCCGCGCCGCCACCCGCATCCGCGAGCGCCTCATGCACGCCGCCACGCCCGCCGCAAAACTCGAAGCCCTCGACCGCTGCCTTCTCGAGCGCCTCCCCGACGCCGCACCCCCGCCCGTCGTCTCGCACGCCCTCGCTGTGCTCGCAAACGCCGCCGCCGCTCCGCCCCTCTCTGAAATCGCCCGCACCACCGGCTTCTCCCAGCGCCGCTTCATCGAACTCTTCCGCCACCACACCGGCATCGGTCCCAAAACCTACCACCGCATCCAGCGTTTTCAAGACGCCCTCCGCCGCGCCCACCTGGGCCGCGTTGTCTCATGGTCCGGCCTGGCCCTCGAATGCGGCTACTACGACCAGGCCCACTTCGTCCACGACTTCCGCGCCTTCTCCGGCATCACACCCACCGAGTACTACCTGAACCGTGGCATCTACGCCAGCCACGTCGCCCTCCCCGCTTAGTGCGACTGGCCTGTTCCGCACAACGTCAATTTTTTCCAATACCCGCGCCGCCCACTTCCGGCACAATGTCCCCATGAGCTACAAAGCCCCCGGCTTCACCGCCGCCACTCCTTACCTCTGCATCGAAGGTGCCGCCGCAGCGATCGAATTCTACAAAAAGGCCTTCAATGCCGTGGAAACCCATCGCGACATCGCCGAAGATGGCGCCATCCGCCATGCGCAATTCCGCATCGACGACGCCATGTTCATGATCTCCGACTTCAAGCCGCAGTACGGTTTCATGAAGAGCACGCAGCAAAACGTCACTTCCGGCGTCTGCATCTTCCTCTACCTGCCCGACGCCGACGCCATCTTCAAACAAGCCATCGATGCCGGCGCCAAAGAGATCATGGCCATGTCAAACCAACCATACGGCCGCACCGGCGGCATCCAGGACCCCTTCGGCATCCTGTGGTGGCCCACCACGCATAAGGGATAGGCTCGCGCCCGCCCTCTGGGCCCTGCGCCCACCAGACCCTAGCCCACGGGCCCCTACGTCCGCCGCGCCCCCGCCGCCGCGGCCCGCAACAACCGCCGGAACTTCGGGCACTCCATGTGCGACGGCGCGCGGCATGCGGCGCCGTGCCGCACCCCTCTGCGCATCGCCGTCAACTTGCGAATCGTCCCATCCAACTCCTCGGCCTTGGCCGCCAGCATCTCCCGGTCGATCCGTACGCGCCCGCCGCCCGCGAACAGCCTCCCAATCTCTTCGAGCGAAAATCCCGCCGCCTGCGCCAATGCGATCAGCGCGAGCCGCTCCAGCACGCCGCCATCGAATACACGGCGCAAACCGCTCCTCCCAATCGAACGGATGAGACCCTTCTCTTCGTAAAACCGCAGCGTGGAGGCGGGAACTCCCGACCGCCGCGCCACTTCCGCTATGTCCATTTCATTTTCCTCTTGACCTCAAGTGAACTTGAACTTGCATACTAGCATCATGAACACCCAACCGGTCAACGAAAACGAGCAGGCAAAGACGTGGAACGGCCACGCCGGACACGCCTGGGTCGAGCTGCAGGCTTCGCTCGACCGCCTGTTTCAGCCCTTTGAAGAGATGCTCGTCCAAGCCGCCGCCGCCCGTCCGCCCCGCCGCGTTCTCGACGTCGGCTGCGGCGCCGGAGCCACCACGCTCGCCCTCGCTCGCCGCCTCGGAAGCGGCGCCCATTGCCTCGGCGTCGACATCTCGGAACCCATGCTGGCCACCGCCCGCCTTCGCGCCCTCCAGGAGGGTTCACACGCCGAGTTCCTCCACGCCAACGCCGAAACCCACGCGTTTGAACCCGCCAACTTTGATCGCATCGTCTCCCGCTTCGGCGTCATGTTCTTCGACGATCCCACCGGCGCCTTCGCCCATCTCCGCCGCGCCGCCGCAACCGGCACCGAGCTGCACTTCCTCGCCTGGCGCAGCGCCGCCGACAATCCCTTCATGACCACCGCCGAACGCGCCGCCGCTCCGCTCCTGCCTGACCTCCCCGCGCGCAAGCCAGGCGCGCCCGGGCAGTTCGCCTTCGCCGATCCAAACCACGTGCGCGGCATCCTGACCGCCGGAGGTTGGGACGCCATCGACATCCAGCCCATTGACGTAACATGCGCCATGCCCGAAAGCCAGCTCGTCCCCTACCTCGCCCGCCTCAGGCCCGTCGGCCTCGCCCTGCCGAAACCCCACGAACCCCCCCGCACACACGTCCACGAAACCACCCGGCCGGCCCTC